>CAZNDC010000006.1:14682-17245 GCA_964571755.1 uncultured Candidatus Saccharibacteria bacterium | reverse complement strand
CGGCGCGTCATCGATGATTACGTCGACACCGGTCGCACGCTCGAAAGCCTTGATGTTGCGGCCTTCCTTGCCGATGACCTTGCCCTTGATCTCTTCGGACGGAATCGTAACGGACAGCGTCATGACTTCGCTGTTAACGTTGGCACCCATCCTGTGGATGATCGAAAGAAGGATGGAGCGAGCTTTGTCTTCGAGCTGCGTGCGCCCGTGCGCCTCGAGCTTCTGAAGCCGAGCGAGGATGCTCTCCTGCTGACTCTCTTCAAGATCTTGCATGAGTGCGGTGCGTGCTTCGGCTTCCGACATGCGCCCGAGACGTACGAGCTCTTGACGACGTTCGGTAAGAAGCTTATCAAACTCTCGCTTCAGGTTCGCTGCTTCGTTCTCGCGGTTTTTGACGTCCTCTGCTTCGTTCACGAGGTTGCGCTCGCGCTCGTCGAGGAATTCCTCGCGCTTTGCGAGACGTTCAGCGTTCTTCGCGAGCTTCTCTTCGCGCTCTTTGAGTGGGAGGAAGCGCTCAGCCTCAACTTTCTTGGCACGTTCTTCTGCCTCGGTAACGAGACGGCTGGCACGCTCTTTCGCGTCGAGCATTTTCTGCTTGACCTCGAGCTCCAGGGAGCCGCGCTGGCCGAGCGCAATCAAAAGACGCAGGACATATCCTACGGCGATGCCGGCGAGGCCAGAAATGGCCAGAAGGCTCAACAGTATTTTTATGGACATAACGGTGTGGTGGCCTCCCTGCACGCTCTCGCACAGGAAGGATTGCAAGCAAGTTAGGTTCGGAAATGCAGTGATTCAGTCGTTTCGGCGATGCGGAATTCCCTAGAACCCTTATAAAATAACACTTTTTAGCATTTTCGCAATATTGAGAATCTATGGATCTACGAAGAAACCCCCGCACATTTGTGCGGGGGTTTCTTTCAAACCAAATCTTATTTCGCCTTGTAGACCTGGTCCACGAGTCCGTACTTCTTCGCTTCGTCAGCCATCATGAAGTAGTCGCGGTCCACGTCCTTCTCGATCTTCGAGAGTTCCTGGCCAGTTGCTTTCGCGAGAATCTTATTAAGGCGGTCGCGCGTCGCGAGGATATGCTTTGCGGTAATCTCGATGTCGGTTGCCTGTCCCTGTGCACCGCCCCATGGCTGATGGATCATGACCTCCGCGTTCGGGAGCGCATAGCGCTTGCCCTTAGCGCCTACGGCGAGGATAACGGCTGCAGCGGATGCCGCCATACCCACGCAGACGGTAGAGACGTCCGGCTTGATGTGGTTCATCGTATCGAGGATGGCGAGACCTGCCGTTACCGAACCACCCGGGCTGTTGACGTAGAGCGAGGTATCCTTCTTCGGGTCCTCAGATTCAAGGAAGAGGAGCTGGGCGATGATGAGGTTCGCCATATCGTCATCGATGCCACCACCAAGGAATACGATGCGATCCTTGAGGAGACGCGAGTAGATATCGTAGCCGCGCTCGCCGAACTGCGACTTCTCGACGACCATCGGGACGAGCATCGCACGGGGATTCGTATTTCGGTGTTCCATAATGAGGGCATAGTAGCAGAAAACGTGGATGCTACGCAAAAGCGCCCCAAGAAACGGGGCGCTTTCTGCTTAGACGTGTGAGCTGGTGTTACTCGAGCGAAGCATCAAGCTCCGCAAACGCGGCATCGAATTCCTGGTCGAACTCGTCAGGAGATTGCGCGGAGAGATCTGCTTCAATCTCCTCGGGAGCGGTTGAGTCACCCTGGGTCTCGATTGCGCGCACGGTCTCCGCTTCATTCTCTGTGCCGGGAATCATTCCCTTGAGGTAGAGTCCTCCGGCAACAACGGCAAGGAGCACGATGACGAGGCCGCCAAGCGCGACCCAGGATGTCTTTGCGGGTGCTGCTGGCTTCATAGTTGGTTCCATACGGTGGGGGATTACGAGGCTACTTCCTTACGAGGAAGGGAACTAGCTGCTTTCTTAAGTGCTTCGTGGGCGCTGCGGATTGCTACTTTCGCTTCCTCGGCAAGCGGGCGCACGGCTGCCAGGGCTTCGCGCGGCGTCTCTGATGCGAGCGCAGCAGCAGCTGCATCTCCAACAGCAGCAATCTTAGCTTCTGCACTCGAGATCTTCTCCCGCGCGTCGGAAAGCGCAGCTTCAGCGGCAGCAACGTCGCCACCTTCAGCGGCGATCTCATCGATTCTTCCGTCGATGCGGTCTGCGAGACCGTTGAGACGCACGACCATGGCGTTCAGAAGTTCCATTGCGTGGTCGTAGCGCTTAGTTACACGCTCAGTGACCTTCTCCTTGAATGCCTCCCGACGTTCGGCAGTCGTTGAGGCGAAGGCTGCACGCTTCTCCATGAGTGCAGTCTTTCGCTCATCAAAGTTTGCGCGTACGACTTCCTTTCGGTCCTCGACTTTCATCTTGATGAGGTCCTTTCTCTCGCTCACCTTCTGTTCCACGATTGCTCGGCGCTCCATAACATTCGCCTTCATGGTGTCAGCACGCTCAAGCGCGTTTTGCTTGAACTCTACCGCACGCTCTTTCACGGCCTCTGTCTTCTCAACCAGCTTGTCCTTGG
>CAZNDC010000006.1:0-14672 GCA_964571755.1 uncultured Candidatus Saccharibacteria bacterium | reverse complement strand
CGCTCCTTGAGTTCAGCTGTACGCGGGAAGAATGGGCTTTCTGCCTTCGGACGCACCTCGGGCTTCGGGCGCTCCGTGTTCGTTTCCTGCGCAAATGCCAGCGGCGCAGCGATCAGAAGTCCGAGAAGCAAGGTGCTAATGAATCGTATGGTCATATGTGGACGCTATGCTTGTAAGAACACTGCAATCTCCGCAATGCTGTTGTCCAGTATATCCCTCCTGGGAAATACAAAACACCCCGCGGTGCGCGGGGTGTTTTGTTGGAACGAGGAGCTGTTACTGAGGCTGAGGGCCCGATGGTCCGGACTCAACATCTGCGGCACCCTCGACGCTCGGCATCGAGCCATCAGGAAGCTGTTCTCCGCGTACGCCGTACTCTTGTGGCTGCTCCTTATCAAGACGCTCGCCCCAGACATAGAACGCGCCAACAACCAGGATCACGACGATAAGGACGATGCCGAGGATCGTACCGTATGCAGGAGCCTTCTTTGGCTCAGATGCGGCCACAGGGGCAGCTGCCGGAGGAGGCGTTGCTGGGGTACTTGGGGTCGGGTTCATGTTCTGGTCTTCCATATGAATTGGTTAGCTAGTGTCTCAAGTATATAAGGCCTTCTCAGTGTCGCGAAGTGTGCTGGGGATAGGAGTGTTACGCGTTCAGGTACCGCAGAAGGATGAGCGCGCTGCGCTCTTCGCCGACAGAACCGTCAAGGCACATCCGACGTACCGTTTCTCGGTCCGTGAACTCTAAGCTGATGTCCTCGCCATCCTCAAGGTGCTGGTCGGTTTCGGAGAACTCGTCGACAACGAAATAATAGAGGTCCCAGACCACGGTAGCTCCGCACACGGACCGATGGAAGAAAGAAAGCGCGGTGACTTCAATGCCAGCCTCCTCGTGCGCTTCTTTTATCGCCGCGTTCTTCGCAGCCTCAGTGAGGTCAATACCTGACTCGCGTGCCACGTTATATTCCTTGAGCGTATCGAATACCTTCCCGCCTGGAAGGCGATAGTCATACGTGCCGCGCTCGTGCCTAAATTCCTTGGTGATAAGCAGTTGGTCTCTCTTAGGGATGATGAGGCGCGTGCCCGGGGAACGGCGTGCGTACTCGAATGTCCGGGTCGATCCGCCCTGCTCGACCTCTTCCTCGACGACTTCGATGATTTTTCCTTGGTGGGTGATGCGTTCCATGGGCCTAACATAGCACGACCCTGGAACGATGGTTCCAGGGTCGTGCATGCTTCTTTTTTAAGAATGATTACGCGCTCCTCTCCTTTGCGTAGAGCTCGCGCGCTCGCTCGAACGCAGCTATCGCTTCAGCCTTTCCTTTGAAGCCTTCAATTGTTACAACCGACTCTCCTCCCTTGAGTTGCTTGTAGGTCTCGAAGAAGTGCTGGATTTCTTTGAGTGTGTGGCGGTTGAGGTCAGCAAGGTCCTGAACGTCTTCCCAGCGCTTGTCCTTCACGGGGACGGCGATGATCTTGAAGTCGTTCTCTCCTGTGTCAATCATCTCCATGAGCGCGATGGGACGTGCCTTAACGAGGACTCCCGTTGGAATGGGGAACGTTGCCAGGAGCACGACGTCGAGCGCGTCGCCATCGTCCCAGAGGGTCTGCGGCACGAAGCCGTACTCGGCTGGGAATGCAGCGGAAGAGTAGTTGGCACGGTCGAGCTTGATGATTCCAGTCTCTTTGTCTATCTCATACTTGTTCGAGGATCCTTTGGATACTTCGATGATGACGTTCATCTCTTCGGCAGAGCCGGCAGGAATGTCGTGAAGAAGGTTCATAGAGAGAAATAGAATTATGCTTCGTCGCGGGACTCTTCAGCTTCGCCAACGCTCTCGTTGCCGTCGTCCGTGCGGGTTGTCTCCTCTTCCATGGCAAGTGCGGAATCTTCCGGAGCCTCTTCATTAATGACTGACTCAGTCTCAGTCGGGTCGATGCCTGCAGCTACTGCTGGATCAGGGTCCTCAGCGGCGTCTGCCATAGCTACCGACTCATCAGATGCGCCTTCAGGAGCGTCGATGGTCTCAGGTGTTTCAGCGACGTTCTCGCCGCCGGTCGATGCGATATCGATGTTCCAGCCGGTGAGCTTCGCAGCGAGGCGAACGTTCTGTCCGCCGCGGCCAATCGCGAGCGACTGCTGATCCTCGGAGACGGTAACGGTGGCGCGATGCCCCTCCTCATCGAGCACGACGTCGATGACGGTAGCAGGCGAGAGCGACTCCTTAATGAAGGCCGCCTGGTCCTCAGACCACTCGATGATATCGATGCGCTCGCCTCCGAGCGCTGCCATAACGGTCGAGACGCGTACGCCGCGCTGACCAACGAGAGAGCCAACTGGATCAACGTGTGGATCTAGGGATGCGATAGCAATCTTGGTGCGGCTTCCTGGCTCGCGTGCGAGACCCTTCACTTCAATAGCGCCCGATGCGAGCTCTGGCACCTCCATCTCGAAGAGACGGGTAAGGAAGCGCGGGTGGCTGCGCGAAAGGCGCAGGTACACGCCACGGAATCCTTCGTCTACTGCGTAGAGGTAGGCGCTGATGCGCTCTCCTGGACGGTAACGCTCGCCGGGAATCTGCTCCTCGTAGGGAATGATGCCGGTAGCCCGACCGAGATCGATGAAGATCGCACCGCGCTCTGCGCGCTGCACGATACCGGTGACGATCTCACCCTTCTTGTGTCCGAACTCGTCGAGAATGGAGAGCTTCTCCGCCTCGCGAATCTTCTGGATAACGACCTGCTTCGCAGTCTGAGCGGCGATGCGACCGAAATCGTCCTGAGGCTCGAGTGGGAAGATGAGTTCCTGGCCGAGCTCTGCATCGCGCTTGATGCGCTTCGCATCCTCAAGGAGGATGTGCTTCTCAGCGTCGTAGCGGGGGAGTTCGCCTTCGGCGACTACTTCCTCGTGCTCGCGGAACGGGTGTCCTGCTGCTTCAGGGACCTCCTCCTCGCCTTCTTCGGGGAAGCGCACCATCGTATCGTCAACGATGGTCTTAACCTGCTCGAAGGAAACGGTACCCGAGTTCATGTCGAGCATACCGCGTACCACCTGGCCGCGCTTTCCGTACTCCTTCTTATAGGCAGTTGCCATGGCCTGCTCGATGGCATCGACCATGGTTTCCTTAGTGATACCGCGCTCCTCGAACTCTCCGAGCACTGAATTGATTGTTTTTAGGTCCAACATAGATCCTGTATTTAGTTGTCGCACTTCTGTTATTCGATTTTCGCACGTATCCGGTTTTCCTAAAAATAAATGCCCGCAGGTGCGGACATTCCAGATAGGTAGAACATACCATTTTCGGGGGAGGGGGTCAATCGAGAGAATCCTTGACATATACTGAAATAGTGCGATTATGCGCACAGTACGCGTTTCCTATCCACAACCTGGGAATGACCGCGAGACATTCGTTCCTTGCCATCATTCCGCACTATGCCTCAAGGAGGGGCTTCTACCATGGCTACTGCCAACACCCTGACCGGCGACCAGAAGAAGTTCATCTGGATCGCCGTGCTCGCTCTGGTCGCTGCGGTGATCGCCATCGGGGTCATCATGGCCCTGAAAGGTCCCAAGGACTGGGTCCGACCCGACATGCCGACGGCCACCGCGGCCGTCCATCGCGGGCAGAACCTCGACGACTTCAGCCAGAACCACGGCCAGCCCACGCTGATCATGGCCATGGCGAACCAGTCGGGCCTGAACATCCAGTACCCGGCGACCTGCGATTCGGCCGTTCGCTATCGCGACTGGCCGCGTCGGTCCGCCGGCTACTTCTGCAACGACCGCCTGAACCTGCGTGAGGCCAGCACGCTGACCCCAGGCCAGGATCTGCGGGTCTTGGCCACCGAGCCCGCTTCGCTGTCGCCGGCCATCGCCACAACCCTGGCCGGCGCCGGCGCTTCCCGGCGCGTGGCCGTCCTGGTCGACGGCACGAGCCAGAAGAACCTGGATCACGCGGCGGCGATCGCCTTCGCGCTCCAGGAGAACGGACGGCTGGCCAGCATCTGGGTCTACAACCAGAACGGCATGTTCGAGTTCATCGACACCGGCCGGGCCATCGGCTTCAATCGCGGCAATCAGGGGATCGTGGGCGCCCTCGCGGTGCTCTCGGTCCAGCCGGTTGAACGGGTGGTCGTCGTTACCGGCAGCACGCTGCGCGGTATCGACACCCCGCGCGGCATGCAGCCGGTCATCGGCTACTGCATGAACTCCCGCTGCCAACCGGGCATGCAGCGACTGGTCAAGGCGACCGACGGGCAGTACGTCCCGTACGTCGCCAGCTGATCAACTTCGCCGGCGGAATGAGGCCAATCATGGGCCCGCACGACTAACCATCGCGCGGGCCCATTCTCTTTTCCCCGCGCCGTACCTATATAGGTACGCATGAATTCAACGTGAGCGCGTTATACTTTTTATACCAACGGCGCATGCAAGTATCTGAAAGCGAACTCAAGGAATTTATTCTCGACTCCGGACTCGTCCCTCGGAAGGATGTGGAGGCGGCAGACGAGGAGGCGAAGCAGAAGAAGCAGTCGATAGGGGATATCTTGATTGCGCAGGGCGCACTCTCAAGCGATTCACTCCGCCGCATCAAGGCATACGTGCTCGGTATTCCGTTTGTGAACCTCAAGGATCGCAGGATCGACCTGAACGTCCTTTCCATGATCCCAGAGCCGATTGCACGCACGCACTCCATCGTTGCGTTTAAGAAGGAAGGGCAAGAGCTCGAGGTAGCGATGCTCGATACCGAGGACCTGCCGGCCATAGACTCGGTCCGCAAGACGACCGGCCTCAAGATTCTTGCGCGCCTTACGGACGAGGATTCGCTGAAGAACGTACTGCTGCAGTACCAGAAGTCCCTCAAGGAGGAGTTCGGCGATCTTATCAGTACCGAGGCCGGCCGCATTAACCTTATAAAGGATGCGGGAACGGGGGAGGAGGTATCTGGAGAGGCCCTTAAGAAGATGGCCGAGGACCTGCCGATCGTGCGCATCGTTGATACCTTGCTGCGTCACGCGATTATCCAGAAGGCATCCGATATCCATATTGAGCCTATGGAGGCTGAAGTGCTCGTGCGCTATCGCATCGACGGCGTGCTGCATGATGCGATGACGTTGCCGCGCAATGCTGCAGCCGGTATCACGGCGCGCATCAAGGTGCTCGCCAACCTTAAGCTCGACGAGAAGCGCCTCCCGCAGGACGGCCGTTTCAAGATGGAGACCGAGACCGACAAGGTGTCGTTTCGTGTGTCGATGCTTCCGACCTACTTCGGCGAGAAGATCGTGATGCGTCTCCTGCGTGAGACGGGGGAGGGCTTCACGCTCGATGTACTCGGGTTCCATGGGTCGGGACTCGAGCGCGTGCATCAGTCTATGAAGCAGACGACCGGCATCATCCTCATCTCAGGGCCAACCGGTTCCGGAAAGACCACGACGCTCTATACGATCCTTGATATTTTGAATACACCGGACGTGAACATCTCGACGGTAGAGGATCCGATCGAGTATCAGATGAAGCGCGTGAACCAGACGCAGGTGAATCCTGCTATCGGGTTTACCTTCGCGAACGGACTGCGTGCGCTCCTTCGTCAGGACCCGAACATCATCATGGTGGGAGAGATCCGTGATGCGGAGACCGCGTCCCTGGCTATCAATGCTGCTCTTACCGGACACCTCGTCCTCTCGACGATCCACACCAACTCCGCGTCCGGAGCCATCCCGCGTCTTATGGACATGGGCGTAGAGCCGTTTCTCCTGGTCTCGACACTTCGCATGGTTATGGGACAGCGCCTCGTCCGCCGTCTCTGCGACGGGAAGGAAGAGTATGCGCTCGATGCGGTGGCACGCGAGAAGGTGGCGAGCAAGGACCGATTTGATAACGTACTCGCCGCGCTCGTTGAGGAGAAACTCGTGAAGCCAGGTACGACGATGGATAACGTCCCATTTTATAAGCCGGTGCCGTCGGCACAGTGCGAGGACGGATATTCTGGTCGCATCGGCATCCATGAGGTGCTTACTGTCTCTTCCGCGATCCGAGAACTCATACTGCATAACGCGCCGCCGGATGCCATCGAGGCGCAAGCGCGCAAGGAAGGCATGCTCACGATGCTCGAGGACGGGCTCTATAAGTCCACTCGCGGCATTACGTCAGTAGAGGAGGTCTTGCGGGCGGTTGCGGAGTAGGTCGCATTTAAAAAGAAAGAGCGAGCTCTCCATTTGGAGAACTCGCTCTTTCTTTTGCATGCTACGATTAGTCTCATGAAATTCCGCGTTACCGCGAAGACTGCCGAGGGGACTGAAGTGAAGCGCGTGGTTGAGGCCGCATCGCGCTTCGGTGTCTATAGCGAACTCGAGAAGGAAGGGATAACCGTGCTCTCGGTTGAGGAGGGCGCAGGCATGAGTATGCCGAAGTGGACTGAGATCTCAATTGGGAGCGGCGTGAAGATGGATGAGAAGATCACGTTCACCAAGAACCTTGCTGCGATGATCTCTGCAGGACTCACGCTCTCTCGCGCACTCTCCGTTATCGAGCGCCAGTCGACGAACAAGGCGCTGAAGCGCATCGTTGTAGATCTCGAGGATCGGGTGAAGAAGGGAGACGCGTTCAATAGTGCGCTCGCATCGCATCGCAATGTCTTCTCCGAGCTCTTCATCGCGATGACCAAGGCAGGTGAGGAGTCAGGAACTCTCGCCGAGTCGCTCGCGGTGGTTGCGCGTCAGATGGACAAGGCGAGCACGCTTCAGAAGAAGGTGAAGGGCGCGATGATCTATCCCTCGATCATTCTCTCGGCGGTTGTGGTCATCGGTATCCTCATGCTCATCTACGTCGTGCCGACGCTTTCCAATACGTTCAAGGAGCTCGGTGTCGAGCTTCCGGCGATGACGCAGGCAATCGTCTCTGCATCCGACTTCATGGCAGCCAATGTCATTCTCGTCTTCGTGCTCTTAATCACGTTCTTCGTCGGGTTCATATTTTTTTTGCGCTCAAAGTTCGGTGGAAAGGTTGTTCTCTTCCTTGCACTCAAGATGCCGGTTATCGGCGAGCTCGTGCGCGAGACCATGAGTGCACGCGGCGCACGTGCACTCTCCTCGCTCCTTTCCTCCGGAGTTGAGATGCTTTCCGCACTAAAGATCACGGGCGAGGTCGTGGGAGACAACGTGTTTGGGAACGTTATCAAGGAAGCGGAAGAGCGCGTGCGCAAGGGAGAAGCGCTTTCAGTAGCGTTTACCGATCACCCGAAGCTCTATCCGGTATTCATCGCGGACATGATCGCAGTGGGGGAGGAGACCGGAAAGGTCGCCGATATGCTCGGCCAGGTCGCGCAGTACTACGAGACCGATGTTGAGGACCGCACCAAAGATCTTTCTACAATCATCGAGCCAATCCTCATGCTTGTTATTGGTACCGTCGTGGGAATCTTCGCCATGTCGATGATCTCTCCAATCTACTCGCTCTCGGACAAGATCTAGAGCTATTCAGAGAGCGCGGTGCGCTATCATGTCTCTATATGAAAACGCAGCGAGGCATGACCTTGATCGACGTACTTGTCGGGTCTGCGCTCATACTCATCATCTTCCTTGCGCTGCTCGGTCTTCTGCGCGCGTCGCTTCTCATCTCTTCGTCCGCCAAAGCGAAGGCAGGAGCAACCGCAGTTGCGACGACCCAGATGGAGTACCTGCGCTCGCTGCCGTATACCTCGGTTGGAACGCTCGGCGGTATACCGGCCGGTCTTATTGAGCAGTCGACCACGACGACCATGAACGGCGTGCCCTACGGTGTGCGCACCCTCATTGAATACGTTGACGACCCGAAGGACGGGAGCGGAGCCGCCGACAGCAATAGCATCACGACCGACTATAAGCGGGCGAAGGTGGCAGTCACCTACTTATTCCGTGGAACGACACGTGAAGTCGCACTCATCTCAAACATCGCGCCTCCTTCAATCGAAACAACGACGGGAGGCGGGACGCTCCGCGTGAACGTGGTGGATGCCGTCGGCACTGCAGTTTCGGGTGCAGACGTGCATATCGAGAACCCGAGCGTTTCGCCGGCGGTAGACTTTACGACCTTCACTGATGTGGTCGGTTCCATCTCGCTTCCGGGCGCGCCGACTTCGACCGACTACCGCATAACCGTGACGAAGTCTGGGTATTCAACTGCAGAGACCTATGCGCGGGATGCGACGAACCAGAACCCAACGCCTGGCTATCTGACCGTTGTTGAGAACCAGACGACCTCAAGCACGTTCGCTATCGACCTTCTCGCCCCGTTCACGATGCGCACGTTCTACGAGATACGTGCTGCTTCGTCGACCGACACCTTTACCTCAAACGCGAACCTTGAAGTCATGACCGCAACCCAGGTTGCGGGCGGCGCACTCACACTCTCGGGGTCTCCCGGAGCCTACGCACTTTCTGGTGATGCACGTTCCACGACGACTGCACCTACGTATCTTGCGCAGTGGACGAGTGCGAGCGCGACGAGGAATGCACCGGCAGACACGACTGCCATTGTGCGCGTTACTGACAGTGGAGGGCTGCTTCTTCCTGATTCAGTACTCCCAGGGAACAGTACGGGGTTCTCCACATTCCCGATAGACCTTACTAGTGTGTCCACCACAACCTACCCGTCGCTCGCGCTTTCCGCTTCGCTCTCCAGTCCTCTTGGGCTCTCAACTTCGGAGGTGCTCGACTGGACGCTCGCGTTTGAGGAGGGACCGATACCAGTACCTAATGTGCCGTTCACTCTAACGGGCGCGAAACAAAAAGGAACAACCGGGGCAGGTATTGCAATCTACAAGACCATCACAACCACTACAACTGATTCAACTGGAAGCCGGCTCCTGCCGCTCGAGTGGGACGTGTATACGCTCTCGGGAGTGACCGGCTACACGGTCGCGAGCTCGTCCGTTGCTTCGCCCTACACGCTCTCGCCTGGTACTGCATTCGACGTGTCACTTTTTCTCCAATGAATATGAAACGCGGATTCACGCTCATCGAGACCATTGTCGTTATTGCCATTCTCGCTGTCGTTGGCGTCGGGCTTCTTACGATGATTGCCTACTTCTATCGCTCAAACGCCTACGTGCTCGAGCAAACGAGTGCACTCGATAGCGCACACCGCGGCATCAATGAATCGTTTAGCAGTTTACGCGAAGCTTCGTACGGTGAAGACGGCTCTTATCCGATCGCCAATGCTGCGACTTCGAGCGTGACGTTCTACAGCGATATCGATAACGACACGCCGATGGAGAAGGTGCGCCTCTACCTTTCGAATGGCACCTTCTATCAAGGAGTGACGGACGCTGCTGGAAGTCCGCCGAGCTATAGCGGCCAGCCGGAGAAGACCTACATCATCGCGACGTGGATTAGGAATCCGGCTACGACTCCTATCTTCCGGTACTACAACGCAGCGGGATTGGAGCTGACGGGTAGCGTGAGTCTCGCTGATGTGGCATCGATCCGCATGTATCTTAATGTAGACCTAAATCCGCTTCGTGCGCCGAACATACTCACCCTCGAACAGAGCGCGACACTGCGTAACTTGCGATAATGATTCCTATGAAACGAACCCGTCCCGTCCGTGGCTATCTGATGCTTGTTGCGATCGTATTCGGCAGTATCTTCGTCACCGTGCTCGGCGCGCTGACCGGCTTTGTGCTCACGGAGAACCGTGCTCAGTCGACCGCGACCGCAGCGAGTCGAGGCCTCGCAATCGCCGAAGCGGGACTTGAGTACTATCGCTGGTATCTCGCTCACTATCCAGGTGACCTTCAGAACGGGACCGGTGTCGCGGGCCCGTACACCATTCCGTATAACGATCCGGAAGGTGGAGAGACCGGAACCATCGAACTCGCCATAACGGGCAACACATCATGCGAGACGCTTACCTCGGTCGACATCAGCTCTACCGGTACTCCTGCAGAAGACCCCTTGGTTTCACGCACCATAACCACGCGGTACGCACGCCCTACCGTCGCGCGCTATTCGTATATCCTTAACGACAGTGTGTGGGCAGGCGCGGACCGCATCATCCTGGGGCCCTACCACTCGAACGGAGGCATCCGCATGGACGGGACGATCAACTCTCCTGTAACGAGCTCACTCTCGACCTGGCTGTGCACCTCATCGTTCGGGTGTTCACCGAATCAGACGAAGGAGGGTGTGTGGGGCGCTGGCACGAACCCAGACCTATGGAATTATCCGGTGCCGCAGGTGGACTTTGGCGCGATATCCGCGGACCTCGCAAGCCTCAAGACGAAATCGGTCACAGCCGGCCGCTATCTCCCGCGCTTTAGCCAGACGAACAATACGAACGCCGCGAGCTACTGGCACGGCTACCATCTCGTCTTCAATGCGGGCGGCACGGTTACCGTGTCGCGCGTTACGTCAGCTCCGGCGCTCAGCTCGACGCATATCAATCCGAGCGACAACAGTTTGCCGGATCGTATGCTCATCTCGAACGAGACGTTCTATTCGACCATCACGATCCCTGAGAACTGCGGGCTGATCTTCGTTGAGGACAACGTCTGGATCGAGGGAGTCGTGGATGCGAAAGTGACGGTCGTGGCAGCGAACGTCACGACGACCGGCATCGAGCCGAATGCGATGCTTCGCGGAAATCTCACGTATGCGCAGACCGACGGAAGCGACGGCCTCACGCTCATTGCGCAGAACAACGTCCTCATCACGCCCGATTCTCCGTTCAACATGACGCTGAACGGCATCTTCATCGCGCAGGGTGGGGCGTTCGGCCGCAACTACTATGCGAACGCGACATATGATGCACGCGGCACGCTCACCATCCTTGGCACGACCGTGTCGAATATCCGGACCGGAACCAAATGGTGCCTCAATTCGAGCTGCACGAACTCTGCCGGGTACCAGACGCGCATCGATGCGTACGATCGCAACCTGGCGACCGACCCGCCACCGTTCACACCTACGACTTCAACGGACTATGAGTTCGTCGACTGGCGAGAACAGTAGCTGACAAGTCAGGCTGTCCTTCCGGACAGGGCTGCAGTGTCTTATTGGAGCCTGGTACTATGTTCCTATGCTCATCATCGGAAACTGGAAAGCGTATGTAGAATCGGAGGCGAAAGCGAAGGCATTGTTCGCGGGAGCCAAGAGAATAGCTGCAAAAGGCGATCATGAGATCGTCCTTGCACCTGCTGCTCCTTATATAGGTATGTTCACTGGAGGGAAGTCGCGGGCCATGCTCGCTGCGCAGGACGTATCGATCACGACCGGAGGAGCGGAGACCGGGGAAGTTCCGGCGGGGCTGCTCGCCGCCCTCGATGTAAAGTTTGTCATTGTCGGGCATTCCGAACGCCGTGCTCATGGTGAGAGCGACGCGATCGTCGCAGAGAAGGTCCGGCACGTGCTCGCGCATGGTATGACGCCGGTCCTATGCATCGGCGAGACCGCGCGCGATCAGGATGCGCAGTACCTGAAGGTGGTACGCGCACAGATAAGTACTGTTATGAGTGCACTTTCTGCGAAGGAGCGCCTGTCGATTGTCATTGCGTACGAGCCGGTGTGGGCAATCGGCAAGTCAGGGAGTGAGGCCATAACGCCTGGAGACCTTTCTGAGATGGTCCTCTATATACGAAAGGTCCTTACGGACTTCATGCCTGGTCGTGCGAATGCGAAGGTGCGTATCATCTACGGTGGATCAGTTGAACCTGCTAATATCCGCGCGCTCGGAAGCGGCACGGGTGTCGAAGGATTCCTTCCAGGTCGCGCAAGCACCGATGTAGCGACATTCTCTGCGCTCGTGAAAGCGATTTCGTAGCGAATAGTTGAACTCACAGCATGCGTACCGTTCGTGACATACAGAAGCTCGAAAATATTCCGGTCCTTGTGCGGGCCGCGCTCAACGTACCGATTGCAGACGGCAAGGTTGCAGGAGCATTTAGATTGCATCGGGCACTCCCGACTATCGAATACCTAAGAAAGAGGCATGCACGCGTCATTTTGATAGGACACATTGGAGATACAGGGACCGAATCCTTGCTGCCAGTATACGAAGCAATGCGCCAGCTTGTTCCAGGAATTATGTTCTGTCCCGTAACAACTGGGAAGACTGCCCGAGAGGCGGTACGGGAACTCTCGCCTGGCGGCGTGCTCATGCTCGAGAATCTGAGGCGTGATGTGGGTGAGAAGAAGAACAGCAAGGAGTTTGCCGCAGCGCTCGCCGATCTTGCCGACGTGTTTGTCGAAGATTCATTCGATGTCTGTCATCGCGTGCATGCGTCTGTCGTAAGCGTACCAGAGTTCCTTCCGTCGTATGCGGGGCTCCTTGTTGAAGAGGAAGTAAATGAGCTTTCGAAAGCGCTCATGCCGAAGGGTCCGTCACTCGCTATCATTGGCGGCGCAAAGTTCTCAACGAAGGAACCCGTCCTCAAGAAGTTGTTGATTTCGTATGACCGTGTGTATGTGGGAGGCGCGCTTGCAAACGATTTTGCAGAAGCGCAGGGGTTGCCAGTGGGGAAGTCACTCGTATCGCACGCAGATAAGGCAGAACTAAAGCTGCTTATTTCGAACAGAAAGCTCGCGCTTCCGCTTGATTATGTCGTAGCACCCCACGGAGGAGATGTACGTGCAGGGAGGATTGCTGACCCTCGGGATGTAGGAACTAACGAGGCGATACTTGATAACGGACCAGAGAGTATCGCCATGCTCGCTGAGCGCGCGCAGAAGGCGAAGACCGTTTTATGGAACGGGCCGTTAGGGAATTATGAGAACGGGTTCACCGAGGGTACCGAGTCGCTCGCGCGCGCTATAGCGGCTTCGAACGCACACTCCATTGTTGGAGGCGGGGACACGGTTGCAGCTATTGAAAAACTCGGCGTCTCAAATCGTTTCTCATTCATCTCAACTGGTGGCGGGGCGATGCTCGACTTTCTTGCGAAAGGAACGCTACCGGGAATTGAGCCTTTGAATTAGAAGGCAGCACGAATGCGCTCGGCGAGCGCTGCTGCTTCTCCGGGCGGGTACGGTTCCTTAGGGCCAGACGCATAGTTGTCGCCCTCATGCCGCGGGATAACGTGCATATGGGCATGGAATACGAGCTGGCCGCCCGCGGCTTCGTTGTTCATTTTTATCGTTATGCCGTCTGCGGACAGGGCTTTCTTAATTGCCTGAGCAACATTCTTTACGGAGCGAATGAGAGCCTCAGCGGTTGCGTCATCCATATCAAGCAGGTTTCGGCAGAAATTCTTAGGGACAACAAGCGTGTGTCCTGGAGTGTTCGGAGCGATATTCAGAAACGCAATCGTGTCGTTGTCTTCGTACACGATGTCGGCCGGAAGCTCTCGGCGTATGATCTTTGCGAAGACGGTATCCTCCATATACAGGAAACGATACCCCGGGAGGGCGTTTTGGTACAATGGCCGGACGATGTTCCCTCTGCACAACGAGCTTGATGAGACCGCACGCGCTGCCCTCGGCGCGTACGATGATTTTACGGCGGCGCTACTGAACCGTCGGGGTATCCATACCAAGGAAGAAGCCGAGGCGTTCTTGTCGCCGTCATATGACGCGCATGTTCATGACCCGATGCTCATGCTCGATATGCCGAAAGCAGCTCAGCGCGTGGCGGATGCGATAGCCGCAAAGGAGAAAATTGCCGTGTGGAGTGATTATGACTGCGACGGTATTCCGGGCGGGGTCGTGCTGCATGACTTCCTGAAGAAAGCACAGACGAATTTTGTGAACTATATTCCACATCGGCATAACGAAGGATACGGCGTAAACATTCCAGGAATCGAGAAACTTGCACAAGAAGGTGTGACGCTTGTTATTACGGTGGATTCGGGCATTACGGATAACGAGGCCGTCGCGCGCGCGAACGAACTCGGGATGGATATCATTGTCACTGACCATCACTTGCCGGGCGACGCACTCCCGTCGGCGTTTGCCGTTCTTAACCCGAACGCACGTCCAGAGGAAACGTATCCCTACAAGAGCCTCTGTGGAGCGGGGGTTGCATGGAAGCTCGTGTGCGCGACGCTCGCAACTGGATTCCCCGGTAGAGAGACGATCCCAGTGGGATGGGAGAAGTGGCTACTTGATATGGCCGGCATGTCGACTATCGCTGATATGGTTCCTCTTACTGGCGAGAACAGAGTCCTGGCCTCGTACGGGCTTCTCGTTATGAGAAAGTCCCCGCGCCTTGGCTTGCAGAAGTTGTGCAAGGTTGCGCGCGTCACGCAAGGGAAGATAACTGAAGACGACGTTGGGTTCATGCTTGGTCCCCGAATCAATGCGGCGTCCCGAATGGGCGATCCGCGCGATGCGTTCACGCTTCTCTCTACGACGGATGAAAGCGAGGCAGATATGCTCGCGAAGAAGCTCGAAGCCTTGAATCGCTCGAGGCGTGCGACGGCAGGCGCCATAACTCGTGCGGTGCATGATCGCCTGCTCGAGCGCAAGCTCGCAGGCGAGATACCGACGGTCATTGCTATGGGGGATCCAGATTGGCGCCCGGGACTTCTTGGGCTTGTCGCAAACGGTATTGCCGAAGAGTACGGACGTCCAACATTCCTGTGGGGACGCGAAGGCAACGATACGATCAAGGGTTCGTGCAGAAGTGGTCCTGGGAAAGTGCATCTCGTGAACCTTATGACCGCGGCAGGGGATACGTTTCTCGAGTTCGGCGGTCATGC
>CAZNDC010000005.1:0-19679 GCA_964571755.1 uncultured Candidatus Saccharibacteria bacterium | reverse complement strand
ACCACGGTCATGGTTACTTCGCCACAAACACCGAGCACGAGTGCAGGGTTCATCTGACGTCCGTTGACGGCAACGGTGTCTTTAACATCAAGGAGCACGTCAATCTTTTTGGTCCAGCGCTGATGCATCGTGTCACCGATAATACGGTATCCGATGAGGTGCTCGACGTCGGAGAAACGGCAGGATGGGGTGTCCTTAATAGAACGCTCGAGGAGGATCACTGTACCGAACGGGAGTTCGGCAGCCATATCGCGTGAACGCGCCGCTATAACCTCGGTATTCGAGTACATACCGCTCGCGGTATCAAACGGAGTACTATCCGTCTGGCCGGGAACAGCATTGTAAGCGGTCAATTTCACCGTGTAGGTCTGGGCAACCTCTTTCGAGGTCGCCAGGCGTTTGGAAGGCTCTTCAGCCGCTCCCGCTTGGACTACCGGCGCGGAAATCGTCTCCGCATGTGCCGGTGCCCCTGCGCTACCTGGTGAAAACAAGAAGCCCATAAGGGCTACTACTGCGATAACTGGCATAAATGAAAACCGCCCTTACGGACGGCTAACTAGCCCATAGTAGCAGACTTGACATTCCTTGTCAAGAGCTGTGAAGCAATTTCTTCATGTTCGGGGACCCCTCTTTTATAGGAGTCAAGTCTGGATAAAACGGCCTAATTACTGTATTATAATGACATGAGCGAACACAAAAGGAAGACCCGCGTACTCTGGTTCCGTGCCAAGGAATACGGATGGGGTTGGTACCCAGTTTCGTGGCAAGGATGGGCTATTACGGTCCTCTATGCCCTCCTTTTCACCCTTACCTTCCTCATCTTCTTCGGATGGGTCGGGGCGGCAGCAGAGGCCCAGGTTGGGGCTCGGGATATCGTCTTTGGGATCCTTGAGTTCCTGGTTGTTATAGTCCTCCTCTCCTATACCCTCTTCAGAATCTGCACCAAGAAGGGCGAGAAGCCGGGGTGGCGTTGGGGGAAAAAGCGATAGTGCTGGCCGGGACGATGTTGGATCTTGCTTGCCCCTATAATAGGATATATGTATACTTATTACATTTTATTAACCTATAATCCATACCTAATTATGGGAGTTATCACTGTCCCGGTTTCAGGAAAGCAGGAAGCCTTCATCAAGGATCTCGTGAAGAGTGGCCGTGCGGCGAATAAGGCACACGCACTTCGTATGGCTATTGATCAGTTGGCCAAAGAAGAAGCGCTGATGCGCGTGTTGCGTGCAGAAGCGGATGTACGTGCGGGGCGCGTGTTGTTTGGCGACCTTGATGAGCTTGCTGCTCAAATCGACTAACCATGCTTACCGTAGGGTATGCGGCGTCCTTCGTACGGAGGTACAAGAAGCTTGATGCTGCATCACAACGTGAGGTCAAACAGCGGATAGAAGAGTTTAAAGACCCAGCGAACCATCAGGCACTAAAGGTTCACAAGCTTGGAGGAAGATTGAGAGGCAGGAGTGCCTTCTCAGTTAATTTTAGTAATCGCATTATATTTGAGTGGAGTAAAAATAAGAAGACTGTGTATCTCTTCGATATTGGAGATCACAGCGTGTATGAGTAGGGTGCTGGCAGTCTGGGACGTTATTAGAACCTCTTTAGTCTAATTTAAGAGGTTTGGGCCGTTAAATCCGATAATTTCAACAACAAGATTTGCTCCATAGAGCTCAGCAAAGATGAGACCACTAAGACCTACCACCAGCCAGACTGGAACTCTTATAGCCCACAGAAGCCATTCTGGAATTTTTGCTTTAAACCAGCTGCTCTGGATTAACGGGAATAGAAACCATGTGGCTGCAGCGTATGGAAATATCTGTCTAAAACTTTCTTGATCTCCAGGAGTAAATGTCTCAAATCCTCCTCCATAGACTATTCCAGCAGCACTTATAAAAAATGCTAACGGAATAGTTAAGGGTTTTTTAATTGCCTTACTTAAAAGATAAAAAGCTCTTCTCGATAGCAAGAGTCCTAGTAGGAAAAATATTAATAGGAATTTGAATAAATATTCCAAATAAGTTGGTAATACCAAGAGTGCTGATTGTGGAGCAACAATGACTACAAATATATAAATCGGAATTATAAAAAATAGTGGGATTGAAGTAATTCCAATTAATAGGCTATTGTCAGCAATCTTTAGATCTTTCAATTCCGTCCTTAAATTCATAGATCAAGAATATCATTCATTGGCAGTCTGGGACGGTATTCGAACTTTATATTTAAAAGAAAACTCCACGCAAGGCGGGAGTTTCAAGAGCTAAATGCACTACGGCTCAATGTGTCAGCGGTGCGTAATGATGACCTTGTCGCTTACGCGATAGGCCATAACCGCTTCCTGATCGTAGTGCTCAATAGTCAGGTTGATAATTTGATTGATTTGTTCCTCGGTACAGGCAATCCTGACCGGAATCATTTCCTCGCGAAAGATCTGACCGTCAGGACTTTCCCATACGCCCTTCGCTGTTTTGAGAATAGTGAGGCCGCCTGCGATTTGCCGAATATTTTCATCCCACTGCTTGTGATGCGAAAGTGCGATTTCGACACCACTGTTCAGGACACGCGGGACAAGCACTTCCCATAACTGGCTCATATAAGACTCCCTTTAGGTTAAGGAGACAGTATCTTTGTTTATTTAAAAAGTCGAGCTGGCAGACTAGAAATCGACCATTCTCACATACACAAACCGCCCCTCTAAGAGGGGCGGTTTGTGTAACTCTGTATTACCAACTCAACTGCCCACCCGTCTTGTATTCCGTAACGCGGGTCTCGAAGAAGTTCTTCTCCTTGTTGAGGTCAACGGCCTCTCCCATCCACGGGAATGGGTTCTCCACGTTGTACTGGGCCGGGAGGCCAACCGTAGCAAGTCTGCGGTCCGCGATGTGCTCGATGTACTGCTTGAAGCCCTCGGCATTCATGCCGAAGATGCCGCGCGGAAATACCTCGGTAGCGAAGGTGTACTCGAGGACAACGGCGCGCTTCACGAGATCGATGATGCGGTTCTGGAACTCAGTGGTCCAGAGTTCCGGCTGCTCCTCCTTGATCGTGTTGATCATGTTTACGCCGAAGTTGAGATGCTGCGACTCGTCGCGCATGATGTACTGGATCTGCTCAGCGGAGCCAGTGAGCTTGTTCTGGCGCTGGAAGCCGAACATAACGGCGAACGAGCTGTAGAAGAAGATACCCTCCATGATGAGCGAGAAGACAATGAGGTTCTCAAGAAAGAGCTGGTCGTTCTCAAGCGTGCCGGTCTTGAAGTCATCCGCGAAGATTCCCTCGTTCAAGCGCAGCACCATGTTGTCCTTGTTGTAGATTGATTCAACCTCGCGGTACATGTTGAAGATCTTGCTCTCGTCCATGCCGAGAGACTCCACGATGTACTGGTACGCATGCGTGTGGATCGCCTCCTCGTATCCCTGACGAAGCAGGTACATGCGACACTCAGGACTCGTGATGTGCTTGTAGAGGGCGAGCACCACGTTGTTGGCTGCGATGGAGTCTGCGGTCGTGAAGAAGCCGAGCACGGTCTCGAATGCCTGACGTTCGTCAGCCGTGAGTACGGTCGTCGACTTCCACTGCTCGATATCGCGCTGCATCGAGATCTCCGTCGGGAGCCAGTGGTTGCTGTTCCCTGCCATATAGGCCTCCCACGCGAACAGATGCTTCATCGGATAGAGCTGCATCACGTCAGCGTCGCCGCCGTTTATGATCTTGCGGTTGTTAACGTTGACGGGAGCGGCTCCCTTGTTGATTGGCATAGGTTTGGGTGGTTAGGATTCCTCTAATTCGGACAACGCCGCGCACTAGCTCTCACAACTCTCACACACGCCCGCTTCCTCTCCGGCAGCAACACGAGCCATCTTCGCCTTCCATTCGTCCGGCGAGAATCCGCTCGGGACACTGAGGACTGGTGCCTCTTCAGCAACCGCTACCTCTTCGATAACGATGCTCTCGGTTACGGTCTCGAATACGCCTCCTGCAGTTCGCAGGTGCGTCGAGCCGTACTCTGCGGTTGAGACCGTTGCCTTCTCAACCTGGGACGCGCCGAGCGTACGGAGGTAGTAGGTGGTCTTAAGACCCATCTCCCACGCGAGGAAGTAGATGTCGGAGAGATCGCGCCCGCTGGTTCCGTTGTAGAAGATGTTCAAGGACTGCGACTGGTCGATCCACTTGCCGCGGCGTGCCGCTGCTTCAACGAGCCACTTGCCGTCAATCTCGAACACTTCCTTGTACTTCTCCTTGAGCACGCGTGGGATCTCGTCGATGCCCTGGATGCTGCCGTCCGCGTACTTGATGCGGTTCAGCATACCAGCGCTCCAGAGGCCCGCCTGCTTCAGGTCCTCGACGAGGTACTTGTTCACCACGACAAACTCCCCTTCCTTGTTGCTCTTTACGTAGATGTTCTTGTAGATCGGCTCAACGCACGGGATGCAGCCGACGAGGTTTGCAGTTGATGCCGTTGGCGCGATAGCCATCGTGTTTGAGTTCCTCATGCCGTGCTCCTTCACGTGCTCGCGAACTGGCGTCCAGTCGAGCTTGCCGCCGCGCTTCACCTTAATTGCTTCGCCGCGCTCCTTCTCGAGCAGGTCAACGGTGTCCTGCGGGAAGAGCCCGCGGTCCCACTTCGATCCCTTGTAGCTCGAGTACGTGCCGCGCTCTTTGGCGAGCTCGCTTGAGCCAAGGATCGTGTAGTACGCGACAACCTCCATGCTCTCGTCAGCGAAGTTGAGCGCCTCGGGCGAATCAAACTGAATGCCGAGCATGTAGAGGGCGTCATGGTACCCGCGAACACCGAGACCAACCGGGCGGTGTCGCATGTTCCCGTTCTCCGCATCAATTGTTGGATAGAAGTTGAGGTCGATGACGTTGTCGAGCATGCGAACTGCAGTGCGCGTCACGCGCGCAACCATCTCATGATCGAAGCGGAGGTTCCCATTCTTATCCGGCGTTACGAACTTCGCGAAGTTGAGCGAGCCAAGCGTACAGACTGCAGTCTCGTCATCCGATGTGTTGAGTGTGATCTCGGTGCAGAGGTTTGAGTTGTGCACCACGCCCGCATGATCCTGCGGGGAGCGGATGTTGGAAGGGTCCTTCCAGGTGATCCACGGGTGTCCGGTCTCGAACAACATGCCGATCATCTTCTTCCAGAGATCCGCTGCCGGAACGCGCTTGAAGAGCTCGATCTCGCCGCGATCAACCATAGCCTCGTACTCGATGTACGCCTTCTCGAATGCTGCGCCATAGATCTCATGAAGATCTGGCACATCATTCGGCGAGAAGAGTGTCCACTCGCCACCGTCGCGTACCCGCTTCATAAAGAGATCGGGAATCCAGTTAGCGGTGTTGATGTCGTGCGTGCGACGTCGCTCGTCTCCGGTGTTCTTCCTGAGCTCGAGGAAGTCCTCTACATCAAGGTGCCAGGTCTCAAGGTACACACAGCCAGCGCCACGGCGCTTACCTGAGCGGTTGATGGCGATATTGACGTCGTTCGCGATCTTGAGGAACGGGACGATTCCCTGAGAGCCCACGCCCGTGCCCTTGATAAAGGAGCCGGTTGCGCGGACCTTGGTCCAGTCAGTACCAGTGCCGCCCGACCACTTCAGATACTGTGCGTTGTCGGATACCGACTTGAAGATGCCGTCGAGGGAATCAGGAACGCTGTTGAGGAAGCAGTTGCTCATCTGCGCCTTCTTGAATCCGGACTGGAAGAGCGTGCGTCCCCCTGGGGTGTAATGGAAGTTGGAGAGCACGTCATAGAACTCAAGCGCAACACGCTCGCGGTCCTCCTTCTTCTCTGCAATCGCAAGACCCATGGCGATGCGCATCCAGAGCATCTGCGGAGTCTCGATCTGCTTCTTAGTCTTCGTATCCTCCATGCAGTAGCGGCTCGACATGATCTCGAGTCCCATGTACTCGAAGAGGTGGTCGTTCTCAACCTTCATAGCGCGCGCCATGCTCGCGAGATCGAACTCAGCCATGCGCTCGTCGAGGTCTCCCTTAGCAACGAGGTCTGTCATGTTACGGACGAACACGCGCTCGTGTGCGGCGAGCGGGTCCTTGCTATCAAACTCTGCACCAAATACTTCGCTGTACATGCGATTCAAGAGGAGGCGTGCGGCGAGCTTCGAGTACGCTGGGTCGCGCTCAATCATCGAACGCACAACCATGATAAGCGCCTTCCCAACCTCGGCCGTGGTCATGCCCTCGTAGAGCTCGTACTTGAGCTGAACGAGAATCGCGTCGATGTCGAACGTTACGCCTTCTTCGGCGAAGTGCTCGAGCGTCTGGCGGAGCTTGGTCTCATTGAAACGCTCCTGCTTGCCCGAGGCGGTCGTGATAAGAAGGCCACCTTCCTCGATCTTCTCGAGAGTCTCCTCTTTCTTCTCCTCGCGGATCTTGGTGTGCTCGTAGCGATAGACGATGTAGTGCTTCGCGACACCTAAAAAGCCCGCCTCCATGAGTGCGAGCTCTACCAAGTCCTGTACGTTCTCCACCGATGGCGTAATCTCCTCGCCAAACTTCATCGAAAGGTCATTCGCGACCCCCTGTGTGAGTGCTTCGAGAACCTCTTCCCCGACTGCGACGTCGCAGCTGCGGAATGCGTTCCTTAATGCATCCGTAATCTTCGACTCTTCGAAGTCGACGATGCTTCCGTTCCGTTTCTTGACCTGCTTCATAAGGTAATCCCGTAGGTTACGCGGCACAGTAATAATCAGCCTTGGCTTGGTACCAGCAGGGATTTCAATCCACTTGAGAACGCACCGTAGTGCATCTGTCCTCACTGCATGCGGCTTCCTTGCTTATGAATGATACCTCTCTTCATCCAATTTCGTGTGTGGACAATGCATCAGAAAACGTATGCAAATAGGCGCAAGCACAACTTTGGGAAAAGTGTTGGTATAGGCCGCAAAATGGCGCCCTTTTGTGCTTCAATTTTCGGGTGATTCTCAGTTGAAAACTTACGCATCGGAGCCGCTATCTTCTTTGCAGAGTTGTGTTAGATTTGCGGGACGTGGGGTGGCGCCGAAGGGTCAACCACTACAGGGTGCTGAGATGCCCCACGTACAACCCAGGACCTGGCAGAACGCCTTGTCCGCAGCTCTCGAGGTGACTCATGAATCGCTTCCGACTTGCTGCTTCCTCCTTCACCGAAGCCATCGAGGCCTAGGCGAGGGTCGGACTACGTGCCAACGGTGCGAGAGGCTCTATACGCGGCTGCAGCCACTGCCAGCGCGTCCGACCCTCTCGCACCCGAGGTGCTGCCAATCTAGAATGAACCTTTCCGCTCGCTATATCCTGGCGGGCTTTTTTATACCCTTCTCAGTTCGTTCATGAAGGCTTCATGCAATAATGTATACAAAGGTGGTACTGCTTATTTATCCGTAAGTCCCTACCTATGCGCATACTCATCGTTGAAGACGAAGCCAAGCTCGCGGAGGCGCTTAAGCGCGGCCTTGAGTCTAAGGGCTTTGCCGTGGACTGGATCGCCGAGAGCGAGAAGGCCCGGACCCGCATCCTCCTCTACCGTGACGAATACGACCTGATTCTGCTTGACCTCATGCTCCCGGGTATCGATGGCGCGACCATCACGCGCGAAGCGAGAACGGCGGGTGTCACGACCCCGATCATCATCCTCACGGCTCGCGACGAGACCGAGTATAAGGTTGAGCTCCTCAACACCGGTGCCGACGACTACCTCGCAAAGCCGTTTTCTTTCGAAGAGCTCGTTGCTCGCATCAATGCGGTGCTGCGTCGTCCCGAGCAGACTATCCAGACTACGATGACGGCGCGCGATATCGTGCTCGACCCTTCAAGTAGAACCGTTACCAAGGACGGCGAGCTGCTTGCACTCACCCTCAAGGAGTATTCCCTGCTCGAGTACTTCATGCGCCACCCGGACGAGGCACTGACACGCGAGAGCATCCTCGACCATGTCTGGAGTTTCGACTTCCCTGGCTTCTCTAACGTTCTTGATGTACACATGAAGAACCTTCGCAAGAAGCTCGACACCTATGGAGATACACCCCTCTTTGAAACCGTCCGCGGCGTGGGTTACCGACTTAATCGATAAGTATAGGTATAATCCGTTCTACAAGACGGCGACGAACGTCATTCTGCTCCAGCTCGCGCTGGCCCTGATTTCCATAGTGCTCTTCCTGCTTGGCATCCGCTACGTACAGGAAAACACCCTCGACTCGATCAGCGTCCATATCTATGAGGCGCTCCTTACAGGCGCAACCACTACTGCTGCTACCCTTCCCGAGTCGATTGCTGAAGTGCGGGATCAAACTTTCCTCTACGCCTTCCTCGGCATCGTGCTCCTCAACTGCTTCTTTGGCTTCCTCATCGCTCGCTTTGCGCTCTGGCCAACCAGAAACTCCTTGCAGTTCCAGAAACGCTTCATCGGCAACATCGCGCATGAGATACGCACGCCGCTTGCGATTATTAAGACTAATACTGAGGTTGCGCTCTTTGATCCGAACCTCACGCCTCAGGTGAAAGAGACCTTCGAGGAGATTGTCGTAGAGCTCGACCGTATCTCGGAGACCATCAACAACCTTCTCTCCTTCGATACGCTCACGCGCCCGAGGCGGATGCTGTTTGAAGCGGTGGACCTCGGCGCTATCGTCGAGACGGTTATCGAGCGGCACCAGGCACTCGCTGATTCCCGCGATGTACAAATCATATCCAAGATCAGTGACGCCCGCATGGTGCACGGGAACGGTATCGCGCTCGACCAGATCGTGACGAACTTGGTCAAGAATGCAATCAACTACACGCCCGCCAATCATGATGGTTCCGTAACCATCGAAGTCGCGGGCGAGAACGGACACAAAGTAACCATTACCGTCACAGACACCGGTATCGGTATCAACCAGAAAGACCTCTTCCATATCTTTGAGCCCTTCTATCGCGCTGACACCTCGAGGGCGCGCGGCATCGGCACGGGCACCTCGGGACTCGGGCTCGCCATCGTGAACGAGATCGTACGGCTTCATAAGGGAGCGATCTCGATCAGGAGCGCACCGGGACACGGGACTGAAATACGCGTTACGCTCTCTGCGGCCGGGAAGAAGAATCTTCCTGATCCGCTCGACAAAGATGGGTCCGCCATGACGAACGAGCTCACCGTAGACTTTTCATGAAGCCGTTCACCGTGGGTTCATAGCGCTTCGCGTACGGTACAAGAGTGAGGAGCGAAAGCCTAGCCTCACTGTTCTTTCCTTCCTTTTCTAGCCGGGCATCTGTCGGAAGCGATGCACGGCATACAGGTTTGAAAGACGCTTTATTCGGAAGAAAAGCGCCACTATGATACAGAGATTGAAGGACTAGTCGCCGGGGCCGCTGCCTGTTAACCAGGGAGCGGCCCCGGCTCGTTTGTATAAAAGAAAAAACCAGATGCTTGGGGCACCTGGCTCACGACCCACTCGGGCGCTAGTGGCGCTGCCCAACCTCGCCGCCGGCCCAGAGGACGTGCCTTCCCTCCTCGAGCGGGAACGCCTTCTCGAGCTCGAGAAGGATGAGGTTGCTGATGATGATCATCATTTGCGTATTCAGGTTGTGCTCGCGCACAGAAAGAGTCGGGTCTTGATCCGCAGCACGAACTTTTTCCTTGTATGCTCTCAGACACCCGACAACGTCCGGCGCCAGCCCAAGCGCCTCCTTGTCGGCGGGTCTTGGTACAAGCCGCGAACTGAAGTCTGGTCTGAAGAACTGAGCTTCCATCAGAAGCTCCAGGGTCGCGCTGCCTTCGAACGGGGTGTTCATCCCTTACCTCCTTCTTGTCTGGCTTAAGGGTGCTGGGAATCTAGCACGCCCAGGAACACGCGCAAGGAAATGCTTACTGCTTCAATCCCGCTCCCCTATGGAAGAGATAGATAGTCGTGACGAAGGCGAGAACGGTGAGTCCGCCCATCACGCCAAACGCGAGCGAGAGCGGCACGTCGGATACGCCAAGGAAGCCGTACCGGAAAGCGTTAACCATGTAGAGAATCGGATTGAACAAGGAGAGGAAGCGGAAGATCTCCGGAAGCTGATCAACGGAATAGAAGACGCCGCCAAGATAGGTCAATGGGGTAAGCACAAAGGTCGGGACAATCGAAATGGCATCGAAGGACTTCGCGAAGATGCCGTTGATGAGTCCGAGGAACGAGAAGAGGAGCGCCGTGAGGAAGGCGGCGGCAAATATGATGCCCACTGAGAAGAGCGCGAGGTGCGTAAAGAAGAGCGAGACCGCGACCACAATGATGCCGACGAGTCCGGCACGCATGACGCCGCCTGAGACGAAGCCCGCAATCACAACAGAGCTTGGCATCGGGGAGACGAGAAGTTCGTCGATGGTGCGCGTCCACTTCGCAAAGTAGAAGGTGGAGACCGTGTTCATGTACGCGCTCGTAATAACGGACATCATGATGAGGCCCGGCACGATGAACTGAATGTAGGGAAAGCCATGAATATCGTCCACCTGGCTGCCGATGAAGGTACCGAAGATGGCGAAGTACAGCGCCATCGTGATGGCTGGCGGGAGCAGGGTCTGGGACCAGATGCGGATGATGCGCATGAAGTCCTTGCGGACCATCGTGTAGTACCCGACGAGGATTGGTGAGCGGTTCATATTAGTTCTTTTCAATAAGGTTCACGAACACTTCCTCCAGCCTGCTGCCCGAGTTGCGCACGTTCGCAATCTGGATGCCGGTTGCGGATATCTTCCTAATAGCATCATTCACGGTCTCCCCAGGCTTAAGGGTGAGCTCAATCGTCGAGTCATCGATGCGCTTGATCTTCATGTCGCGCAGCAAGACGAGCGCAGCATCCGTCACGGGCTCAGTGCTGTCTAAGAGAAGCGTTACGAAGTTCAGCTTCGTAAGGAGCTCCTTCACGCTTCCCTCCTCGATAACGACGCCCTTGTTGATGATGGCGACCCTGCGGCACAAAAGCTCTACCTCCTCGAGGTAGTGGGTCGTGAGCACGATGGTCGTACCCTGCTCGTTGAGCTCCCGGAGGAAATCCCACATGCCGCGGCGCAGCTCAACATCAACGCCCGCCGTTGGCTCGTCGAGCAGGAGGATCTCCGGCTCATGTACGAGTGCGCGCGCGATCATGAGGCGTCGCTTCATGCCGCCTGAGAGAGCCTGCGCAGTAGCGTCCTTCTTCTCCCAAAGGCCAAGGTCCTTGAGAACCTTCTCGGCGCGCGGGAGGGCCTGTTCGCGTGTCATGCCGTAGTACCCGGCCTGATCAAGGACGATGTCGAGCACCTTCTCGAAGATGTTGAAGTTGAACTCCTGCGGCACGAGACCGATATGCGACTTTGCCTTGTCTGGGTGCGTCGAGACGTCGAACCCCGCTACCTCTGCCGTGCCCGAGGACTTGAGGACCAGTCCCGAGAGGATGCCGATGAGTGTCGACTTGCCGGCACCGTTAGGGCCCAGGAGACCGAAGAACTCTCCTTTCTCTATAGAGAGGGAGACACCCTTCAATGCCTCCGTGCCTGCCTTCTTCCCGTCCTTCGCGTATGTCTTCGTTACATTTTCTACCTTAAGTGCTGCTGGTGTTTCCATAATTAGAGGCAGTATACCATTCGGCGTTTTTCGCGCGAAAAGAGGATAAGAAAAGAGCCCAGCATTGCTGCAGGGCTCTGTTCTTTAGGAGTGTCTCCGGCGTCTAAGGCGATCTTTTTACGGCTTAGTGATCAAGTCTTGCGACGAGACACGTTGTAAAAAGTAAGCCGTAAAAAGATCGTCTCAACGGATGGAGGCTGACTCGTTAAGAACAGTATATGCATTCAGGATGCGTTTGTCAATTCACACGGTGCGCCCGTATCATTACAGGATGGACCGGTTCAACACACCTTCGATGCGCAGATTCTTCCGCTACGCTGTTGTGGGCGTCTCGACGCTTCTCTTCGATCTGCTCCTGCTTGCACTGCTTACTGAGCTCCTCGGTGTTCCCTATTACATCGCGACGCCGTTCGCCTTTCTGGTTGCCGTGACGATTAACTACGCGTTCTCCCGCGCGCATGTATTTCGCGGTACGGGGCGCAATCTGCATCATGGATATGCGTACTTCATCAGCATCGCGCTCCTGGGTGCGTTTATAACCACGTCCGGTGTTGCGCTTCTGGTCTCCCTATTCAGCCTCTATTACCTGCTTGCACGCATTCTCGTGGCTGGATTCGTAGGTATGGGCAACTATCTGCTGAACCTCCACTTCAATTTCAAGGTCGCAGGGCATCATCCGTAGTACAATCCTCTCCACTATGAAATTCTTCCTCCTCCCGATCTCAGTCTCGGTGCTCATACTTATCGGTCTCTGGATTGGTCTTGGGTTCGCGGCCTTCGTTACGGCCCTCCTTCTCGTTATCCTCGAGGTGACGCTCTCGTTCGATAACGCCGTGGTGAACGCGCGCGTGCTCTCGGGCATGAGCGACAAGTGGCGCAAGCGCTTTTTGACCTGGGGCATGCTCATTGCCGTCTTCGGCACGCGTCTTGTGCTTCCGATCATCATCGTCTCTGCATCCGTGGCACTCTCCCCGCTCGCCGTTGCGAAGCTGGCGGCGTTCGCGCCTGAGGAATATGCGCATCTGCTTGAGGGTGCTCGCTACGCGATCTATGCATTCGGCGGTGCGTTCCTCCTCATGGTCTCCTTGAAGTACTTCCTCGACGACGCGAAGGACGTGCACTGGATCCGCTCCATTGAGCGACACCTCTCCACATGGGGACGCATCGCATCAATTGAGATTGCTATAGCACTCGCCTTCCTTGCGGTTATCTCCTTCTTCGTCCCGTCTCCGGTCCAAGCAACCGTGCTTCTTGCCGGTGTTGTTGGCGTGGTGCTGTTCATCGCGATGCAGGGACTCGCAAGCGCATTCTCGATAGAGACTGAGGGCGCGGTAGCGAAGAGCGGTCTCGCGCTCTTCATCTACCTCAACATCCTCGATTCCGCATTCTCGCTCGACAGCGTCGTGGGTGCGTTCGCGCTTACGACCGCGATTCCTATTATCGTCGCGGGTCTCGGTATCGGCGCGTGGTTCGTGCGCTCCCTTACGATCTATCTGGTCGAGAAGAAGACGCTCGATACGCTCACCTACCTCGAACACGGCGCGCATTGGGCCATCCTCGGCCTTGCCGGCTCCATGTTCGCTGATCTTCTCTTTCATGTGCCTGAGGTTATAACCGGCACCATCGGCCTCATCTTCGTGCTCGCTGCGTATTGGTCGAGCGTGCTCGCACGTCGGAACCTCCCTAAGGTTTCTAGTGTTTAATAAGACAATGCAGCCACGCGCTATTGTCTTCGATCTTGATGAGACACTTGCCGAGAGCAAGCAACCTGTCTCTCCTGAGATGGGCGGGAGACTCGCGCTCCTCCTCGGGCGTATGCCAGTTGCCGTTATCTCTGGCGGCAAGTATGAGATACTCCTCGCGAATGTTGCGAACCGGCTTCCCTACGGAGCTTGGGTGTATAACCTCTATCTGCTCCCTACGTGCGGGGCAGCACTCTTTGAGAACCGGGACGATGCGTGGCGCACGGTCTATGCCGAACTCCTTACGGACACCGATATGGATGTCATCGTTCGCGGTATCGAGCGCGCCATAGAAAAGACCGGACTCATAGACCTCTCCTCCCATTCATACGGCGAACGCATTGAGAAGCGCGGCTCGCAGGTAACGCTCTCGGCACTCGGACAGAGCGCGCCGCTTCCCGAGAAGCTCGCGTGGGACCCGGAGCGCACCAAGCGTCCCCTGCTTCGGGACGCAATTGCGGCTGAGCTCCCGCAGTTTGGCGTGAAGACGGGCGGGGCTACGTCGTTTGATATAACGAAGCCCGGTATCGACAAGGCATATGGTGTTCGCAAACTTTCTGAGCATCTTTCCATACCGATAAGCGAGATGCTGTATGTTGGCGACGCGCTCTTCCCTGGCGGCAATGATGAGGTAGTTAAAGAGACTGGTATACCAACGAGAGAAGTATCGAACCCTGAACAGACGCTCAAGGTTATCGACGAGATTCTTGCGACTAAGTAGTCCTGCGCACGCTATACTTTTACGTAATGGCAGATCAGAGGCTTAAGGAGCGCATCAAGGCGTCAATAAAGGGCGACGTTGCGGATGATAGCGTCTCGCTCACGAAGTTCTCGCGCGATACGAGCGTGTTCGTGAAGACGCCCGAGCTCGTCGTGTATCCGAAAGACGCGGACGATGTTGCGGCAATTGTCCGCACGATAGCGGGCGCGCGAAAAGACGGCATCAACGCATCCTTAACGGCGCGCTCTGCCGGTACCGACATGTCGGGCGGTCCCCTCACCGATTCCGTCGTTGCGGTCTTTACGAAATATATGAACAAGGTTGTTGAGGTTGGGAACGGGTACGCCGTAACCGAGCCGGGCGCGTTCTATCGGGATTTCGAGAAGGCAACGCTCGCCGAAGGGCGCCAGATCATGCCGTCCTACCCGGCGTCTCGCGAGATAGCGGCTATGGGCGGGATCGTGAACAACGATTCGGGCGGCGAGCGCACGCTCGAGTATGGGAAGACCCGCAAGTACGTTGAAGAGATTGATGTGGTACTCTCGGACGGAACTAAGGCAACGCTCAAGCAGCACTCGAAGGAAGAGGTAGAGCGCAAAGCCTCGTTCGATACCCTTGAGGGTCGTATCTATCGCGATATGCGAAGGCTTCTTTTAGAGAACAAGGACGCAATTGAGGCTGCACGTCCAAAAGTATCCAAGAACTCAGCTGGCTACGCGCTCTGGGATGTCATGGATGAAGATGGGGGTATGAATCTTGCGAAGCTCGTCTGCGGCGCACAAGGCACGCTCGCCCTTATGACGAGCGCCAGGCTTTCGCTCATCCGAGAGCAGGGCTACCGCTCGATGCTCATTATCTTCCTCGACGACATCACCCTCCTGCCTGAAATCGTGCGTCGGGTGCTTCCCTTCAATCCGGAATCGTTCGAGTCTTATGACGATCACACATTCAAGCTCGCGATGCGCTTCCTTCCGCAGATGCTCTCGCAGATGGGATTAGTTGGGGCTGCAAAGCTTGGTCTCTCGTTCCTGCCTGAGGTGGGGATGGTTATTCGGGGCGGCGTGCCGAAGCTCATCCTTATGGCCGAGTTCTCAGAGGACACGCACCAGGAAGCCCTGTTCAAGGTTGGACAAGCCAGGGCGTCGCTTGCGGACCTTGAACTCCCGATGCGAATCGCGCGCGACGAGAAGGCTGCAGAGAAGTATTGGAAAGTGCGTCGCGAAAGTTTCGCCTTGCTCAGAAAGAATGCGCATGGCCTCTACGCGGCTCCCTTCATCGACGACTTCGTGGTGCCGCCCGACACGTATCCGGAGTTCCTTCCAGAGCTGAACGCTCTCTTAGCTAAGTACGAGCTTCTCTATACGATCGCCGGACACATCGGCAACGGCAATTTCCATATCATCCCGCTCATGGATCTGAAGGATCCGAAGGTGCGCTCCGTTATCCTTGAGCTCGCTCCTTTGGTATACGCACTCGTTATCAAGTACGGCGGCACAACAACCGGCGAGCATAATGACGGCATCATCAGGACGCCGTACCTGCCTCAGCTCTTTGGTGCGAAGATCGTGTCGCTCTTCGAGGAGACGAAGCGGATATTTGATCCTTCGAACATCTTTAATCCAGGCAAGAAGGTAGGCGGCACGTTCGCAGACATCGAGCGCGACATGATCCGGAGCGTGTAGTTGACAGGCTCCTGAGGGAGGAGCAAGGTGATGCCGGAGTAACGCCATCGGGAGGAATCGACATGGCACCCAGACTACTGATCTTCGCTTCGGGCACACCTCAAAGCGGCGGCTCGGGATTCCGGCACCTTGTCGGAGCCTCGCGCGCGGGACTGCTCGACGCCAACATTGTTGGCGTGGTCTCAAACCACAAGGACGGCGGGGTCAAAGCTGCGGCCCGCAACCTCGACATCCCGTTCATCCACTTCCCGCCGCCCCACGAGGCAGCGGAATACCGGATGCTTGTCGAGGAGTTCGAACCCGACTTCGTCGCGTGCTCGGGCTGGCTGAAGATGGTGAGAGGGCTCGACCCCCGAACTACCTTCAACATTCATCCGGGGCCTCTGCCTGAGTTCGGCGGCCCCGGGATGTACGGGCATCATGTCCACGAGGCCGTCCTGCAAGCGTATCGGCACCGGAAGATCACCCGCTCGGCCGTGTCGATGCATTTCGTCACTGAGGACGGCTACGATCGGGGACCTGTCTTTTTCAGACACCCTGTTGAGATCGAGCCCGGCGATACGCGCGAGTCCCTCGGCATCCGCGTGAATGCGATGGAGCACGAGTGGCAGGCCAAGGTCACCAACGAAGTTCTGGCCGGGAGAATCACCTGGGATGGCAAGGATCCCAAGTCTCTCGTGAGCAGCATGCTCTAAAGGAAGCGTCACCGCTTCCTTTTTCATTTATAGGCCGTGCTACAGTACGCGCATGAACGATGATTTCGCTGCGCACGAAGCGCTGGTGCGTGAACTTAACGATCCAACACTACGTACTGAGTACGCGCGTGCATATGATAGTTACAAGCCGGGTAACGTAGCCCAGGTACTTGGGTGGCTCCTCGTGTTCTCGGGCACCGTGGTATACGGAAAGAAACCGAGCTATGCGAAGTTCAAGGCCGTTGAGGTCATTGCGCGTATTCCCTATCAGTCCTGGGAGGTAGCGACCTACACCCTCCTTACGGGCCTCTACGCCAACGAACAGCGCGCCATTGCGCTCGCGAAGACCAGTACGTTCTCTCGCCAGGCGCAGGACAACGAGACCATGCACGTCGTGGTTATAACGCAGATCTGCAAGCGCATGCGCTGCACCGGCTTCTTTAGGCACACCTTGATTCCCCTCTTGTTCGCCTTCTTCTATTTCTGGACTATTTACATCCTGTACATGCTGTCGCCCAAGTCTGCGCTTGAGCTGAACTTCCTCTTCGAGAGCCATGCGTACGCCCAGTATCAGGAGTTTCTTGAGCGCGAGGGCGAACGTCTACGTGATACGCCCGTTATGTCAGACTTCCTCACGTTCTACGGCAGAAATGTGCGCAGCGAGTATGAGCTCTTCGAATCAATCAGAAATGACGAGCTTGTGCACCGCAACCGCTCCATCCGAGAGATGCAGGCTCGGGGTTAGGTAAAGAAAAAGCCGCCTGCTTGTGGGCAGAGCGGCTGGGAAGACTCAGGGAAGGACCGGGATGCGGCCGATGAGAGCGATGCTCAACTGGGGTGCAAAGTTCATGACCCGGTGGTGCTGGCGGTAGCCGACGAACATTGTGCGCCCAGTGAGTATGCCGTGCAGCATTCGCTCCCCGAAGCAAGCGAGCATGAGCGGTTCGGCCTCCACCCATTTCGAGTGAACGGCCAGGACCCACATAGTTGAGGCGAGATCGAGAAAGAACTCGCCTTCGTCGAGCCGTGGCTCTTCATCCTCGTCCACCCATGCGGCGCGGATGGGAAAGATACGAATCGGATTCTGCTCGATTCGGTCTTCGTCCGGTGCGCCCTGCTGGGCTTCGAGCGCTTCGAAGGCGCCCAGCGTCTGCGTGCGCACCCGAAAGTGCTCGGACAGGAAGTTCTTACGCTTCTCAAGGGCACTGTAGGCCGCCCTCAGGTCCCATCCGCTTGACGCGCCCCACGCAATCGCCGATTCCGGGATCCTGTGAGTACCGAAGTGGTCGAGCCGGGGTACGGCTACGAATCCTGCGTAGCCATCGGGGATCGGGCCTTCCTCGAACCGGGCAGCCAATCCCTTCGCCCGCTCCACGTTGAGCGAGTGCTCGAGCGCATGAAGTGAGTTCACCTGGGCGCTGAGCTTTCGAAGCCCGGCTCGGGTGTCATTTAGTATCAGTGGTCTACTGACCATCGCATATATTCCTTTTGTCTGAAGAACGATTGTGACCGCGTGCCTAAGCACGCTTCGCTCATTATTCTAACACAAATCTAAGAAATATCCAATTCCTAGGCTCTCGTACGCCTTCTTATCCCCAGATATCTTGTTATTTGTTCGTTCCTGTAGCATACTGCAAATAACTCGCAGAAACTCCAAATTGCTCCTGGCGTTCGGCATCGGCGAGGTTATTACGTATCTACAAGCCACATGGCAACATGCAAACTGTACGTCGGCGGTATTCCCTATCGCACGACCGAGGATGAACTCCGCACTGCTTTCGAGGAAGCAGGAACGGTTACATCCGCAAGCATTATCAGCGATCGTATGACCGGCCGCTCACGCGGATTCGGCTTCGTCGAGATGAGCTCCGAGGCCGAAGGCCAGGCAGCTATCGACCGATGGGACGGCAAGGAGATTGATGGGCGTATGATCTCCGTTTTCTTGGCGCGAACACAGGGCGACAGTCCTCCTCGTGAGGGTGGCTTCGGCGGCGGCAATCGCGGCGGAGGTTTCGGTGGTGGTAATGGTGGCGGCAATCGCGGCGGCTTCGGCGGCGGTGATCGCGGTGGCTACCAGGGCGGCTACTAACAAGCCTCTTGAGTGCAGCAAGCCCCTCTTCTGGAGGGGCTTTTGCGTTATGGGTGCTAGCGCGTATCCTTCGCACTACATGACTGACTCGCGCGCGCTCGAAATCGGCCAGCTCATACGCGACAAGTACGGCGGCAACGTTGATGCTGATATCAGGGAGGACCTGGCGAGACTTGAAAGCGGCGAGCCGCTTTCCTATGTCATTGGCTGGGTCCCGTTCATGGGCCTCGCGATTAGGCTTGATTCTCATCCGCTCATCCCCCGCCCGGAGACTGAATGGTGGACGGAGGAGCTCGTGGAGCATCTCAAGGAGAAGTTTGGTACGCGTGAGTTCAGGTTGCTTGATCTATGTGCCGGCTCGGGCGCTATCGGGCTTTCGGTGCTCTCGAAGCTTTCAGGTGCCCGCGTCTCCTTCGGCGAGCTCGTGCCCGAGCACGCAGATCTCATTCGTTTAAACCTCGTCGAGAATCATCTGGACGAGTCACGTGCAGACATCCGCTCAGGCGACCTATTCGCTCCCTTTGCGGGAGAGCGCTTCGACATTATCGTCTCGAACCCGCCCTACGTCCCGAACGGACGTACCCTTGATACAAGCGTCACGCTTCATGAGCCGGCGAGCGCACTCTATGCAGGAATAGACGGTCTCGACCTTATTCGCCGCATAGCAGCAGAGAGCAAACAGCATCTTCTTTCTCCAGGAGAGCTCTGGATCGAGGCCGACATCGACAACGTTGCTGAGACCGGATTATTGCTCAAGCAACATGGTGCAACCGATATAACGATGCGCACTGACTTGTATGGCCGCCCCCGGCTGGTCGTGGGATACTACGCCTAATGGAGCCCGTCGCACCGTTTACTCCTCCTGTCTTCCTTACGGGCATCGATCCCGCGCAGGTCATCTCCGTGATCTTCACGGTCCTCTTTATCATCTGGGCGCTCTACACCCTTATCACCGCGTACCACTGGCTCAGGTACGGGCACAATAGCGCGGTGGCGATCCCGGCCCTTATAACCCACGTCCTGGTCTCTGGCTTTCTTGCGCTCTATGCCGTAAGCGGCGTCGCCCCGTAACTCTATGGAATTCCAACTCGAAGAAGGAGAGCGCGTAACCCGGACCGTACGGAAGCACTGGTTCGTGCTCGTTGTTTCGTTTATCCCGTTCCTCTTGCTCGCGTGGTTCCCCACCTTCCTG
>CAZNDC010000004.1:16116-21853 GCA_964571755.1 uncultured Candidatus Saccharibacteria bacterium | reverse complement strand
GCTCCTGGTCTGCTGCTCGCGACAAGGGAGATATTCGTACTGAAGGGAAGACGTACACGGTTTCAGATGGAGACGTCATGGTGTTCTTGCATAGCTAGCACTCCGTCTATGGAGAACAATCTACCCATACGCGTTAAAGCAATGTGTCTATTCATACACGAAGGACGCGTTCTCGTGGCGAATGGAAACTCGCTCCGCACACGATCCGAGGAGTGCATGGTCGTACCCGGCAACTTCTATAGAGCTATCGGCGGCAGCATCGATTTCAGCGAGACTTCAGAGCAAGGAGTGCGCCGAGAGATTCGTGAGGAGCTCGGCAGCGAGATCGAGAGTCTCGAGCTTCTTGATGTAATCGAAAGCATATTTGAATACGAGGGACAGCAGAATCATGAAATAGCCTTTCTGTATAAAGGAAAGTTAACTAACGAAGCTGTTTTAAATACCGATGTACTCCATATCATGGAGGATACGTATGAGTTTGATGCTGAGTGGGTTGCTATCGAGCAGATACTTAACGGAAGCACACCGCTTTATCCTGCAGCTCCCTACGAGCGTCTGCTTCAATAAGACGACAGAGTTTACTACCCTGACGTGGGGAACTGGAGCGGAGAGGATGAACCCAAAACGAAAGAACAATCCTTTTCTGCAGAGGGACGCAGCGAGCGACTATTTCGACTCGCTATCTCCGGCAGAACGGGAAGAGTTCGGTCGAGCAGATTATGGCCTCGACGAGCTGCCGGACGTGACCGACACATTCACTCTGGAGGAAGTCGAGGCTGGTCTGGCTGCATGCGGACTTGGCAAGGAGCTTAAGGCGCCCGAATAAGCTCGGACCCCTTTTATATTGTTTTTTAAAGAAATCGTGATATAATCGACTCAACAACACCTAACGTATACTCATGACCGATTTCAAGAAAAGTAGCAGGTTCAGCAAAGATAGCCGTCCAGGCGGGTATTCCCGTGGTGGCGACCGTCCGAGCTTCGGAAACGCAGGTCCCCGTCGTGATGCAGGAGAGACCTTCAAGGCTACCTGCAGCAAGTGCCATAAGTCTTGCGACGTACCCTTCCGCCCAAACGGCAAGAAGCCAGTATTTTGCAGGGATTGCTTCGTCCGTGACGATGCCCGTTCTTCTGGCGGCACCTATGAGAAGCGAGGCTTCAGCCAGGAGCGCTCCTTCAGCGCACCGCAGCCAACAGAGGATCCTCGTATCGGCGCGATGCAGCGGGAACTTACTACGATTCACGCAAAGCTCGACAGTCTCATACAGAGTCTTGAAGGAGCGGCGTATGCATCAATTATCTCTGCCTCTGCAGAGCGCGACGAAAAGCCTGAGAAAGCTTCAACAAAGCCAAAGACCGTAAAGAAAGTAGCGAAGAAGAAGTAACAAGCATTAAGGAGAAAACGAGCGGTCTTTCGACCGCTCGTTTTCATATTGACCTCTCTAGCTGATGCTATACTTTCGAACTATATGACTATCGACATGCTCTTCGGCGCGCTTGAGATTCAATTCCTTATCGGCATAGTCCTTTCGCTCGTCCTCGGCTACGTGATCGGGGTCGAGCGTGAGTCGAGAGGTAAGGACGCCGGCATCAGCACGCACATATTGGTTATCTCAGGAGCGATGCTCTTCACGCTCATCTCAAGCTCAGTTGATCCTCTATCTGAGTCCCGTATCGCCGCTCAGATAGTTACAGGAATCGGGTTCCTCTGTGCTGGACTTATCCTCAAAGAGGGCGCGAGTGTAAAGAATCTTACGACAGCAGCAAGCATGTGGTTCGCAGGTGCAATCGGTATGGCGCTCGGATTCGGCTTCTACGCCATTGCCATACTTGCAGCAATCGTCTGTGCGTTCGTCCCGCGTATTCCGCACGTAAGCACGAAGCATCAGGACGGATAGTTGTAGGGGATGTGGTATAATCCACCCACTATGGAAACAACCCCCGTCAGTGCGCCAAGCCAGTCCAAGACCTCTCCGCGCGACTTCTTCCTCTGGGCCGGTACCGTTATCGCGCTCTATGGGAGCGTGATTTCGTTCATAGCGCTCTTGTTCGAGTATGTGAACCACGCATTCCCCGATCCACTCGCATATGCAGGAGACCCGTACGGCAGCGCAGTTCGGGCTGCGATGGCAGCGGTTATCGTTCTCGTCCCGACAACGCTTGTACTGCTCCGCATCATTCGCCGCACCATAGCCGCTGAGTCAGGGAAAGCCCAAATCTGGGTGCGTCGCTGGGCGCTTGTCCTTACGGTCTTCATCGCGACCGTGACGATTCTGATCGACCTCATCACGCTCATCACGACGTTCCTTGGAGGCGAGCTCTCCATACGTTTCGGACTCAAGGTTGCGATTGTGCTCCTTATTGCGCTTGGCGTCTCGCTGCACTTCCTCGCAGACCTTAAGGGATACTGGCTCGAGCATAGGAAGAAGGCGAACATGGTTGGTATCGCGGTTGGCATACTCGCACTCGTAACAATCGTAGGAGGATTCTTTATCATAGGGACACCCGGACAGGCGCGACTCATGCGCTATGACGATCAGAAGGTAAGCGAGCTCCAAAGCATCCAGTATCAGCTCGTGAGCTACTACCAGCAGAAAGGCGAACTCCCTCAATCCCTAGAGCTGCTTACTGACCCGCTCTCAGGCTACACGCTTCCCGCTGATCCTCAGTCGGGAGCTGCGTACACGTATGAAGTAGCAGGACCACTCGCCTTCTCTCTGTGTGCTTCCTTCAACAAGGAGACGCAGGATACAAAAGGACAGGGAAGCTACCCAAGCCCCGACATGAGCTACCCAAGCGTGGGTGTTGATGAGAACTGGACGCACGGAGAAGGTTTGGTCTGCTTCGATCGTGTGATTGACCCCGAGCGCTATCCGCTTTTTGAGAAGCCGATGATCCGCTAACGCGGTATGGAGAAGTTTGATCACCAAAAGATAGAGAAAGAGGCGCAGGAGCTGTGGTCTGCACTCAATCTCTACGAGACCGACCTCGCGGACACCGAAAAGGACCCGTACTATCTGCTCTTCGAGTTTCCATATCCTTCGGGCGATCTTCATATAGGGCACTGGTACGCATTTGCACTTACAGACATCTACGCGCGGTACAAGCGTATGCAAGGGAAGAACGTCCTGTTTCCGATGGGGTTCGATTCGTTCGGCCTTCCTGCTGAGAACGCTGCGATTCGAAATGGTGTTAATCCGAGAGAGTGGACCTACGCAAACATGGACCGCATGCGTGCGCAGGTGCGGACCATGGGAACGTCCGTAGACTGGTCTAAGGAGGTGGTCTCCTCTGATCCTGAGTACTATCGCTGGACGCAGTGGCTTTTCTCAAAACTCTACGAGCACGACTTGGCCGAGCGGAGGCTCGCACCCGTTAAATGGTGTCCAAAGGATCAGACGGTGCTTGCCAACGAGCAGGTGGTGGACGGGAAGTGCGAGCGCTGCGGCACTGAGGTGGAAGAGAAGAATCTTACGCAGTGGTTCCTTAAGATAACAAAGTACGCAAAACGTCTCCTCGAGGATTTAAACCCGCTTCCATGGCGCGAGGATATCAAAGACGCGCAGCGTGCATGGATAGGAGAGTCGGAAGGAGCGAAGCTTTCCTTTCCTATCAAGGACCGCGAGGAATTGATAACGGTCTTCACGACACGGCCAGATACGCTTTATGGCGCCACTTACGTTGTGCTCGCGCCTGAGCACTCGCTCGTAGAGACCTTCCTTGCTTCAGTTGAGAATTCAGAGGAACTCTCGGCCTACGTAGCCGGCGTTAAGAAGAAGTCTGAGCGCGAACGGCTTGAGAATAAGGTAAAGACCGGCGTTGAACTCAAAGGTGTAACCGCTATCAATCCTGCGACCAAGGAAGAGATTCCAGTGTATGTTGCCGATTACGTACTTGCGACCTATGGCACGGGAGCCGTGATGGCAGTTCCCGCGCATGACGAACGCGATTACGAGTTCGCTCGTGCATTCGGACTCCCGATGAAGCAGGTAGTTACGCCATACTATGTTGCTGGTCCAGGACATAAGGATGAAGTTAATCCTGATGCGGAGGACGTGCACCGCAATCTCGTCTACGTTTTCATAAAGCATTGGGAGAAAGACGAGTACCTCTTCCTGAAGCACCGTATCTATGATTACTGGAATACTCCGGTAACTGGAGGGATTGAAGAAGGAGAATCGCTTGTCGATGCAGCACTCCGGGAAGCCGCAGAAGAAACGGGCTTTAAGAACTTCCGTATTATAGGAGAGGTCGAGAATGCAGGCGTACAGAACCACTACTACCACCACGGGAAGAAAGAGAATCGCCGCGGCTATGCTCGTGCTGTGTATCTTGAGCTTACGAACGGCGAGCAAGATGTACTTTCTCCTGAGGAAGCTGAGCAGCACGATCTCGTATGGCTCGCTCCGGAAAAGGTAGAGGCATGGCTCGGATTCGAGAACCAGAAGCATCCGTGGCGCATATTCCGTAAGGGGGGTGAGGCATATACCGGTGACGGCCTCCTTATCAATTCTGGAGAATACGACAGGCTTCCGAATGAGGAAGCACGGTGGCAGATAGCGGAGAGCGTCGGAGGCGAGCGCGTCACAAACTATCGCATCCGAGATTGGCTTGTCTCGCGCCAGCGGTACTGGGGTTGTCCGATACCGGTCGTCTACGATCCGGAAGGGAATGCGCACTTGGTACCAAGCGAGCATTTGCCGTGGCTTCTACCTGAAGACGTCGACTTCACGCCATCGGGGAAGTCCCCCCTCGCCTCTTCAAAAGAGCTCCAGGAGCGTGTTACGCGCATCTTTGGTGAGGGATGGATTCCTGAATACGACACACTGGATGTATTCGTAGACTCTTCCTGGTATTTCCTCAGGTATCTCAACCCAAAAAACAACCGCGACTTCTCTGATCAATCTTTGATGAAGCGGTGGCTTCCTGTTGATCGTTATTCAGGAGGCAGCGAGCATACCACCGTGCACCTACTCTACGCGCGCTTCTTCCATAAGGCTCTCTACGATCTCGCGCTCGTCCCAACACCTGAGCCTTTTAACGAGCGCTTCAACCGCGGTCTCATCCTTGGGCCGGACGGCTCGAAAATGTCGAAGTCCAAGGGGAATGTGGTTAATCCGGACGAGTTCGTGAAGAAATATGGTGCTGACGCCGTGCGTATGTATCTCGCATTCATCGGCCCGTATAACGAGTCAGGGAGCTACCCCTGGAACTTAAGCGGTGTGATATCGATGCGACGCTTTCTCGACCGCATCGTCATGCTCTCAGCGCGTCTGAATGATAGCGAGGCTGATCCTTCGGTTACGAAGAGTCTTGCGGCGGCCATTAAGAAAGTAGACACCGATACCGAGCGCTTCAAGTTCAATACAGCTATCTCCGCACTTATGGTGCTCGTTCGCGATATGGACGGGTACGAACACCTGCCGAGGGCATCATACCTGGAACTGCTTAGACTGCTTGCGCCGTTTGCGCCGCATTTGGCTGAGCATCTGTGGAAAAAGTCAGGAGGCGAGGGAAGCGTGCATCAGGCACGGTTCCCTGAGGCTGGAGAGGTTCCTGTATCAGCAACCTCTACGGTTATTGTGCAAATTAACGGAAAGAAGAAGGGAGAAATCTTGGTTTCGGTAGACGCTTCCGAAGAGGACGTCACCATTATGGCACGCGAGGTGCCCGCAATAGCGCGAGCGCTTCATGAAGGGACCTTCATCCGTGCAATCTATGTTCCAGGCCGTATTTT
>CAZNDC010000004.1:10770-16106 GCA_964571755.1 uncultured Candidatus Saccharibacteria bacterium | reverse complement strand
TGAATCTGGTCGTGGATAAAAGTTGACTTTAAAAGCCCTATCTGGTATAAGAATAACACACTTTGTTATGGCTAAAGCAGTAAAGAAGACCGCCAAGACAGCTAAGAAAGCTCCAAGCGCGACTAAGAAACAGACCTCCCCCAAGGTCTCTTTCGACTCAGCTGTGCTCGTAAAGAAGCTCCTTTCGGAGGTACCTGAGCGTGCCCGCGAAGTGCTCGTCTTTAGGTTCGGCCTCGGTGCTGCGAGCAGCCGTGACACCCTTGAGGCTATCGGCGAGCGCTGGAGCATCACGCGTGAGCGCGTACGCCAGATTGAGGCGGCAGGTATTGAGTCAATCAGGAACAGCAAGGCCTTCAAGGAGTCTCAGGACGCCTTTGCCGAGCTCTATAGCTACATCGACTCCCTCGGCGGTATCGTTCCTGAGGACGCACTCCTCGAGGGCCTCGCAATAGACGAAAAGGCCAAGAATCGCTTTCGCTTTCTCCTCGTGGTTGGAAGTGCATTCTTCCGAGAGCGCGAGACCGACGACTTTTATGCACGCTGGCATGTTGATCACAAGACTGCTGACGCAGTCCATACCGCTCTCTCCAAGCTCTATGACGGACTCGATGACGCCGAGGTCCTTTCTGAGGGCGATATCATCAATCGCTTCCTCGACGAGCTCAAGGACGTGAATGCTGCCTATCGTAACGAAGAGGTTTTGAAGCGCTGGCTCACAATCTCAAAGACGATTGGCAAGAACCCACTTTCTGAATGGGGACGTTCTCATGCTCCTGCTATTCGTACGAAGGGTATCCGCGACTACGCGTACCTCGTTATCAAGCAGAAGGGCGAGCCCATGCACTTTGCTGACGTTGCGACGTCCATCGTTCAGGTTTTCTCAAAGAAGGCTCATGTCGCCACCACGCATAACGAGCTCATCAAGGATTCCCGCTTCGTGCTCGTTGGCCGTGGCCTTTATGCACTCGCTGAGTGGGGCTTTTCTCCAGGTGTTGTTCGTGACGTGATTCGCGAGGTACTTGCAGCAAAGCCGCTTACACGCGACGAGGTAATCAAGGAGGTAAAGAAGGTTCGCTACGTGAAGGACAATACTATCCTCGTTAATCTCGGCGACACGCGCCACTTCAAGCGCCACAAGGACGGCACCTACTCCGTCGCGTAAGCGAAAAAGAATACACATAAAGCGCTCCGGGGATGCCGGAGCGCTTCGCTTTGTTGCTATACTTCGTGCATGTCATCAGGCGGCAGCAGCGGCGGACTCCCTTTTCTCGATATTGTCGACGGGTGGCTTGGCAACGCACATGCAGAGGGCGGGTTTACGATGCCTGGCAACGCGCTCTTCATTGCCGGAGCGGCGGAGCTGTTCGCATTTTTCATGGTTGCTCCTGGACAGACGATTACGAACTTCGAGTTTCTCATATTCCTTTCGCCGCTCTGGATACCGTTCCTGCTTGGGCGGTTTGCTCTTTTGCGCTACATCCAGATGACGCGCGCGGAGTACATGGTTGAGCAGGAGACGGTGTTGCTCGAGCTCAAGCTTCCGCGCGATACGCGTAAGCCACCGATTGCGATGGAGACAGTGTTCGCAAGCCTCCACCTCGCATCCGGCGAAGCGACCTGGTACAAGCGCTATGTGCTCGGCCGCTCACGTCCCTGGTATTCCCTTGAGCTGGTCTCGCTCGGTGGGCAGGTACATTTCTATATATGGACGCGCTCCACCTTCAGACGCGCTATCGAGAGTTTCCTGTACGCGCAGTACCCGGGCATCGAGCTTATCGAAGCTATTGACTACAGCCGTCTCGTTGATCCGACGCACGCGCCCTACAAGATGTCAGCCTTCGAGTACTTGAAGACGAAGATCGATGCCTATCCAATCAAGACCTACACGGACTTCGGTCTCGATATGGTTCAGAAGCCTGAGGAGACGGTCGATCCACTTGCACAGACGCTCGAAACGCTTGGATCCTTTGGTCCGCACGAGCAGGCATGGGTTCAGATAATTATTCGTTCCGCGAAAGCAGAGAAGTACGACCGCAAGAAGAATGCGAGTGGTGGGTTTTTTGACTGGAAAGATGAGGGGCAGGAGGAGATCAAAAAGATACGCGAAGAGAATATAACCGAGAGTGAATATGTAGGCCCGGATGGCACCCTGCACAAGACCAAAGGATTCCCGAACCAGACGGAGGGGCAGAAAGACCGTCTCAAGGCAATTGAGCGTAATATTGGCAAGCTCGCCTACGACGTGGGCATACGCGGCATCTACACTGCTCCTGTCGAGCACTATCATAAGAGCATGGGCTCGCTCATGGCCAACCTGTTCAAACCGTTCTCGTCCGAGCAGTACAACGGCCTGAAGCCAGGCCCTCGCTGGTCCGAGCACTTTAACGACTATCCGTGGGAGGATATCGGCGGCCATCATCAGGCACATGCGATGCACACGGTTCTTGGTTTCTATCGCCGTAGAGCGTTCTTTCACCCGCCCTATACTGGTAAATGGAGCACTATGAGCGTCGAGGAGGTGGCAACGCTGTTCCATATCCCATCAAGTTCGGTTACGACTCCGTCCTTGCCGCGCATCCAGTCCACCACAAGCGGCGCGCCATCGAATCTCCCTATGTAAGCCTTGGGCGTGGTATACCGTCACGTATGGATGACGTACGGGGGAAGCGCATATTCGTAGGCCTTTCCGGAGGTGTTGATTCGGCCGTAACGGCCGCACTCCTCAAGGAACAAGGGGCACTAATTACGGGTGTATTCATCAAGGGCTGGTACCCGCCCGGTATGCCGTGTACCTGGGCGAATGATCGCCGAGACGCGATGCGTGTTGCAGCAAGGCTCCATATCCCATTTGTGACGCTTGATGCAGCTGACGAGTACAAGCGCGGCGTCATCGACTATCTCCTCGCCGAGTACGCTGCGGGCAGGACACCCAACCCTGACATTATGTGCAACCGCGAGGTTAAGTTCGGTGCGTTCGCACGCTTTGCTTTTAAGAAGGGTGCAGACTTTATCGCTACCGGACACTATGCGCGTTCTAGTAGAGGGAAGTTACTTCGTGGAGTTGATAGCGAGAAGGACCAGAGCTATTTCCTCTGGGCAGTGCCAAAAGAGGTTCTCGCAAAGACACTCTTTCCACTTGGGGCGCTTCATAAGAGCGAGACACGAGCTCTTGCGCAGAAGTTCAATCTTCCGAATGCAGCGAAGAAAGATAGCCAGGGCATATGCTTCCTCGGATCTATATCCGTGGATGATTTCCTGATTCAGGAGCTTGGGGCAAGCGAGGGGATGGCTCTGAGTACGACAGGCGTGGAAGTCGGGACGCATCGAGGGGCGGTGCTGCATACACTTGGCGAGCGCGTCTCATTATCTGGGAGCGCTCCGGGGCCTTGGTATGTCGTGCGTAAAGACCTCGAGAAGAATGTGCTTGTTGTCTCGCATGAGCGGGAGACAGAGGAGCATGGTGCTCTTACGCTTTCCCAGGCTAATTTCTTTACAACACCTGAGCCTCACGCAGTACTTACTGCGCAGTTCCGCTATCACGGCCCGAGTATTACAGGCTCGTTTAAGGACGGTCATGCCTCTTTTGTGCCCAATGAGCAACTTCCCGAGCCAGTGGCTTCCGGACAATCGCTCGTTATCTACGACGAGGACCTCTGTATCGGGGGTGGTATCATAGGGTAAATGGCCACGGAGATAGTTAAAGCGGACGGAACGATAGAGGTCTTCGACGGATCGAAGCTCGAGAGCTCGCTTATCAAGGCGGGCGCAACTGAGGGCGTGGCGTCGAGAATTCGTAGCACTATCGAGACATCCATTAGTCCGGTTGCGGAGAGCACTGATATATACAAGCGCGCCTTTCAGATGCTTCGGCAAGACAATCGCCCCTCGGCAGCTCGGTACAGCTTGCGACGCGCGCTCTTTGAGTTCGGTCCGTCGGGCCATCCGTTCGAGGACTTTGTTGCTGAGCTCTTTAAGAAAGAGGGATGGACCGTTGAGGGTCGCCGCATCATTCCGGGAAAGTGTGTGCCGCATGAGGTTGATGTCTACGCAAAGCGCGGGAACGAGCACTTGGCTGCGGAGCTCAAGTATCATAACGACCCCGGGTACAAGACCGATGTGAAGGTAGCGCTCTATGTGAAGGCTCGCTTTGATGACATTTGGCAGTGCGAGCCGAAGGACGGGAATACCTGCCCGGTCGATGTCGGTTTCCTCATCACAAACACTAAGTTCACCCGCCAGGCTATCGATTACGCTACCTGTTCAGGCATGGGACTTCTCGGGTGGAGCTATCCGCATCAGGGCAACCTCTATGACCGCATCATTGCGAACGGCCTCTATCCTGTTACGGCACTCACTATGCTTAAGAAGGCAGAGAAACGCCTTCTTATCGATGCGGGTGTCGTAACCTGTGAGCAGGTCCGCCAAAAGCGAGAGATACTGCGTTCTATCGGTATGACCCCTGAACGTATTGGTTCGGTTATTGCTGAAGTTAATACGCTCTGCGGGAGCTCGTAAGATATGAGTGACTTCAAGAAGCGGTACAACCCGAACCGAAGTGGCGACTGGAACTTTGGTGGTGCTAAGTGGCGGCTCTCGCGCTCGAAGATTGAGCTCTTTACTGAGTGTCCGCGCTGCTTTTATCTTGATAACAAGCTTGGTACTGCTCGTCCACGCGGCCCTTCCTTTACCCTCAACATCGCCGTTGATGCACTTCTGAAGAAGGAATTCGACGTACATCGCGCTGCAGCGTCTCGCCATCCTCTTATGGAAAAGTACGGTATCGATGCGGTCCCGTTCAGTCATCCGAAGATAGACACCTGGCGCGAGAACTTCGAGGGTGTCGACTATTTCCATGAGCCAACCGGCTTCACTATCTCGGGAGCGGTAGACGATATCTGGGTTAACCCGGACGGGGAACTCATTGTGGTTGATTACAAGGCAACCTCAAAGCCAGGAACCATCGTTACCCTCGAGGACTCTTCTTGGAATGAACAGTACCGCAGGCAGATGGGTGTATATCAGTGGCTGCTTCGGCAGAACGGGTTCTCGGTATCTTCGCTTGGCTACTTCGTCTATGCGAACGCGAGCGCAGACGAAGAGGCATTTGATGGGCAGCTTGAGTTTGAGGTAACGGTCGTGCCGTGCGAGGGGAATACGGATTGGATTGACGATGTCCTCCCAAAGATCAAGCAGACGCTTCAGAGCGATGAAATACCGCCTGTTGGCGACGCCTGCGAGTTCTGCCCGTACCGCGAGGCTGCCGGCAAGAAGCTGCTTGCGCTACACAAGAAGGCTAAGAAGTAGGGTTCCTATGGACGTTGAGATCGAGCAGTCCT
>CAZNDC010000004.1:0-10760 GCA_964571755.1 uncultured Candidatus Saccharibacteria bacterium | reverse complement strand
TCTCCCTCCGCGCTGCCCATCTTTGCAGCGGAGCAGAAGGGGTACTTCAAGGAGCTTACAAACTTCGTAAAAGAGGAGTATAAGAGCGGGCCCGTGTACCCGCATCCGAAGAATATATTCCGAGCTTTTGAACTTACGCCGTTTGACGAGGTTAAAGTTGTCATCCTTGGCCAGGATCCGTATCACGGACCCAAGCAGGCAATTGGGCTCTCGTTTGCGGTTGAGGACGGGATGACTGTCCCGCCGTCTCTACGAAATATCTATAAAGAGCTTGAGAGCGATCTGGGGAAGCCTGCATTAGGAAGCGGGAACCTCTCGCGCTGGGCAAGGCAGGGTGTGCTTCTTTTGAACGCGACGCTTACGGTCCGCGCACGTAGCGCCAACTCGCATCAGGGAAAAGGCTGGGAACACTTTACTGATGCCGTTATTAGAAAACTCTCTGAGGAGCGGGGGCACATCGTATTCATACTTTGGGGCAACTACGCGCGCTCCAAAGGGGCGCTTATAGATCGTTCGAAGCATCTGATTATTGAGTCGACACATCCGTCCCCGTTCTCAGCGTATAACGGCTTCTTTGGGAGCAAGCCCTTTTCAAAGGCAAATGAGTATTTGAGAGAACATGGAGTTGGGGAGGTTGAGTGGGTGTAGGTTCGATCCCTAGTCTGCCAGCAATTGACTTTCTATACAAATATACTATCGTGCGTATACCCACATCCAGCTACAGGAGGTATATGTGGCGACTATACGCAATCGTAAGAGCGATCCTCTCTCAATGGAGGAAATGCTCAAGACCTGCACAAGGGGAATACGGGCGCATGAATGTCAGGGAGGTATCGTCCTCATCTCAGACAATCAAGTGCAAGATGGCAGTCGTTGGTGGGTTGATCTCAGGCCACTGATCGGCGATAGGAGCATCAAGCCGGCTTCCCGAAATCCAAACCACGATCATCGAAAACCAGATCCCTACATACAATGCCTTGTTTCTTTAAACCAAATATCGAACAAGGTGAATAATGAGAAGTTGGGACTGATGAGATACAGAATCATTTCCTGACAGAAACCTAGTCCATAGTCGAAGTACATACGCTCTTTTGCGCCTAGCGCACAACGCCACAACTAGATTGTGGCGTCCTCAGTTATGCGGATTCCAACATCGTCCCACACAGCCAGCAACATTTGATACCATTAAGCCAATGAATATTGTTGCAATCGGCGGCGGAGAGATGGGGAGGCCAGGAACTCGAGTAGAAACTCTAAAGATAGACAAAGAGATTCTGGCCTTGTGCGAGAAAAAAAGTCCTAGACTTTTGTTTGTCCCAACTGCAAGTCATGATTCGCAGGAATACATTGAAGTCGTAAAGAGACACTTTGGGAAGAGATTGGGATGCCGTGTGGATACTCTGCTACTGTATGGCAAAAAGCTGGCTAAGTCTGAGATAGAAAAGAAGATCATGGCGGCGGATATCATCTATGTCGGAGGAGGCAACACGCTCAATATGTTAAGGATGTGGCGCAAGTTGGGTGTAGATAAAGTTCTTGCAAAGGCGGCGGCAAAGGGAAAGGTGTTGGCCGGCCTTTCCGCGGGCGCGGTCTGCTGGTTCCGCTATGCAAACTCGGATTCTCGTAAAATGGTGGACCCGTCTGCGGATTACATACGTGTGCGCTGCCTTAACTTCATGCCGTTATTTCTAGTCCCTCATTTCGATGCAGAGAAAGGTCGTCAAGCCAGTCTCAAGCGAATGCTCAAGGGTACGAGGCAGACGGCAATCGGTTTGGATAATTGCTCGGCGCTCATGATCACAGGAGATAACTACAGGATAGTTACTTCAAGCCCGACTGCCACAGCACGCCTTTGTTACTGGAAGGGAGGTAACTACTTTAGTAAGAAAATTCAGCAGAATCAAAAGTTCTCCTTAGCGAATTTTAACAAGGCGGCTTAATAGAGTTGCAGCACAGTCCTGCACAGCCAGCCTGCGTTATAGTGTGTCCATGAAGACAATCTTAGTCGACGCGCTCGATACGTTTGTTATTGAGGGTGAGGGAATCTACCAGCCCATCCACGATCTGCTGGAGACATACGAGAATCCAAAGGTTATTGTTTCGAATGCAGACGATACACAAATGGAAGAGTGGGGGCTGAACAGCATGCCTTATGAAGTGTTTACGCTGAAACACGAGCCAGATAAGACAGACCCTGTCTATTTTAAAACTTTGCTTGAACGTCTCGGACTTTCAAAAGACGATGCTGTCTACTTTGAACACAATCCCGAAGCTGTCCAAAGCGCACGATCCTTGGGTATAGTCTCTTACCACTACGATAGCGAGAAGCGAGATATTGAAGCACTTAAACACTTTCTTTCACAAAGTCTCTCCTAACAGACTCCATCATCGATATGACAACCCGCCTCACCCTCATCCCCGCCGTCTATCCCTTCCTCGAGAAGGAAGGGAAGTTTCTTCTAATCAGGCGCGCGAACACGGGGTATCAGGACGGAAACTACCAAACACCTGCGGGTCACGTAGAAGAGCAGGAGACACTAAGAGAAGCGGCGGTGCGAGAAGCCAAGGAAGAGATCGGCATCGACCTATCTCCCGAAGACCTCGAGTTCGTGCACGCTGCGTACCGCATGCACCCTGACAAAACCGGCTACCGCATAGATATCTTCTTTAAGACCTCGAAGTGGCAAGGGGAGGCAACCAATATGGAACCAGAGAAATGCGATGACCTGCTCTGGACCACGCAGGAGGAGTTGCCAGAGAATACCGTCGAACTTATCCGAACTGCACTTGAGCACATTAAGAAAGGCTCGTACCTTTCTGAATTCATATACTAGAGAGCACGTCTGGCTACCACACCATCTCCCGACTCGCAGGAGTGCGGAAATGCTTGTCTCCTTTCTTAACGTTATACGCCTTATAGAAGCCTTCGAAGTTAGACGCAGGCCCGTTGATCCGGTACACACCCGGTGAATGCGGGTCAGTCAGGACCTGCATCTTCGTGAACTCAGGTCGCGCGTTCTCGCGCTCAAAGAGAGAAAATCCAATGAAGAAGCGCTGCTCCGGAGAAAGCCCATCGATATCTTTGCGTCCCGTACGCTTGAGCTGTAGCTGATACGCGTCATACGCGATAGACAGTCCGCCAAGGTCGGCGATGTTCTCGCCGAGCGTGAGCTTGCCGTTTACATGGAGCCCGTCAGCAACCGTGTAAGAGTCAAACTGCTTCACGACTTTCTTTGCCTTCGCATTGAATCGCTTTCGATCCTCCTTCGTCCACCAGCTCTTCAGATTCCCTTTGCCATCGAACTTCGATCCTTCGTCATCGAATCCGTGCGTTATCTCATGCCCGATAACAGTGCCGATAGCGCCATAGTTAAGTGCATCGTCATAGGCATGGCTAAAAAATGGCGGCTGCAAGATAGCGGCGGGAAAAACGATGTCGTTCATCGTCGGCTGGTAGTAGGCGTTCACGGTCTGCGGATACATGAGCCATTCAGCATGGTCCATAGGCTTCCCCAGTCGCTTCATATGCCGCTTATGCTCAAACTCAGTGGTGCGAATGATATTCCCGACAAAGTCGTTCGCTCGTATATCAAGTCCCGCATAGGACTTCCATTTCTTCGGGTGCCCGATCTTTCGGTTGAACGAGGCGAGCTTCAACAAGGCCTTTTTCTTTGTTGCGGGGCTCATCCAATCGAGAGATTTCATGCGCGTCTCGTACGCAGTGAAGAGGTCGTCAACGAGCAGATCCATCTTCTTTTTAGCTTCCGGAGGGAAGTGCCGCTCCACATAGAGCTTCCCAATGCACTCGCCGAGTCCTCCGTTAACGGTAGCGAGAACCCTTCGCCAGAGCGGCTTCATAGACTCGGTACCCATAAGGGTCTTTCCATAGAACGAGAACGTCTGGCGCACGAACGGCTCAGAGAGCGCACTTGAGAAATCGTTCACCACATGGAAGGTAAGGTAGGCCTTCCATTCTGGGAGCGTTATCGACTCGAGCATGCGGCTGGCTTCTTTGAAGAAGTCCGGCTGCATGACGAGATAATACGTCGCCTTCTCGCCCTGGATACGCTTCAGATATTTAGGCCAGTCAACCGCGGGCGCAAGTTTCTTAAGCTTCGCGAGCGTGTACTTGTGGTAGATCTTCTCAGGATCCCGCATGTCCTCCTTCTTCATAGAGGCCTTCGCGAGTTCTGTCTCTATTCCAAGGACCGTATCGCGCATGCGTTCTGCGTCCTTTGGCGTATTCCCGAGAAGCGTGAACATCTTCGCGACATGGAGCCGGTACGCTTCCCGAACGCGCTTCGACTCAGCATCGTCCTTGAGGTAATAGTCGCGATCGGGCATACCAAGTCCGTCTTGGCCGACATAGAGCGCGTACGTCTCGCTATCCTTCATGTCCTGATCAACACCGATTCCCCAAATAGCACCCACATCAAGGCGATGTAGCTCTGCAATCACGCGCTCGAGGTCGTCAGTGTTCTCTATAGCGTCGATTGTCTTGAGGATGGGAAGTATGGGTCTGAACCCAAGCTCGTTCCTGCGCTCCTGGTCCATACCAGAGCGATAGAAGTCGCGCACCATACGCTCCGCGCTCTTTGCAGGAAGCGAGCGCTTATCGGCAAGCTCCTCGACAAGCGCACGCAGCTGCTTATCGACATTGTAGCGAAGCTCGGTAAAGGAGCCCCAACGTGCCTCGGACTTCGGGACAGGGTTCTTAGCCATCCACGAGGCGTGGACATGATGATAGAAGTCGTCTTGCGGACGAATCCTTGAATCCAGCTCAGCCACGTCGAATCCCCAGTGCTTTAGTGACATATAGCCTTTAGTATAGCCGTCATGCTATCGTCATACCACTATGACCGTCTCTGACGTACGCAGGAGATTTCTTGAGTTCTACGAAAAACTGGGACACGTAATTGTGCCCTCGGCGCCCCTACGCCCTGAGAACGACCCAACGACGCTCTTCACGTCGTCAGGTATGCAGCCCTTGATCCCGTATCTTCTGGGTAAGGACCATCCTGCCGGCTCACGTGTTGCCGATTCGCAGAAGTGTTTCCGCGCAGTTGATATTGAAGAAGTGGGTGACAACCGCCACACGACATTCTTCGAGATGCTCGGGAACTGGTCCTTCGGGGACTATTTCAAGAAGGAACAGCTCCCATGGATCTTTGAGTTTCTTGTGGACGAAATCGGGCTCGATCCTAATAAGATGTACGTAACGGTATTCTCCGGGGATGAGCGAGCTGCAGTAGGACCGGACACTGAATCAGTGGCGCTCTGGCAGGAGTTATTCAAGCAAAAGGGCATTGATGCCGGGTTTGCCGGGATTGGCACCGAGGAAGCAGGGTACGAGCGCGGCATGCTTCCTGGAGAGCGCATCTTTGCGTACGGCGATAAGAACTGGTGGAGTCGCGCGGGCGCGCCTTCGAAGATGCCTGCAGGAGAGCCCGGAGGCCCTGACTCGGAGATCTTCTACGATTTCGGCACGCCGCATGACCCCGTCTGGGGCAAGGAGTGCCATCCGAACTGCGATTGCGGGCGCTTCCTTGAGATCTGCAACTCAGTATTTATGCAGTATGTGAAGCAGCCGGACGGCTTGTTTGGACTTCTCCCGAAACAGAATGTGGACTTCGGCGGCGGTCTTGAACGCATCGTTATGGCCATGAACGACAGCCCCGACATCATCGCCGTGAATCATCGTCCGATACTCGACCATATCGAAGCAGCGTCAGGAAAGACCTATGGAGCAGAGGATGCAGACACCAAAGCATTCCGCATCGTTGCGGATCATATGAAAGCTGCAGTCTTTCTTATTGCTGACGGCATCACGCCAGCCAATAGTGACCAGGGATACTTCACGCGCCGACTTATCCGTCGCGCCGTACGCTATGCAGACTCGCTCGGGATAGAGAAGAGTACATTCGCGAGCATCGTGCAGCCAATCGCGCGCATGTATCAGGATGCCTATCCTGAGATAGGCGAGAAGTCGGAAGAGATAGAAAAGATCGTGGCGGCAGAGGAGGAGAAGTTCCGTAAGACCCTTTCGCAGGGCATGAAAGAGTTCGACCGCCGCACCAAGGACGGTGCAATCGACGGCGAGGCTGCATTCCTCCTGTTTACGACCTACGGATTCCCTATCGAGCTTACTGAAGAGCTCGCACAGGAGCGCGGTATGGCCGTCGACCGAGTGGCATTTGACGCATCTATGGAAGCACATCAGGCGAAGTCCCGTGCGGGAGCCGCACAGAAGTTCGCCGGCGGACTCGCGGACCATGGCGAGCAGACGGTCCGCTATCATACGACGCACCATATCCTCCTTAAGGCGCTCCAACTGGTACTCGGGGACGAGGTTAAGCAGCGGGGAAGCAATATCACCTCAGAACGCCTCCGTATCGACTTTGCCTCTCCCGGCAAGATGACCGACGAGCAGAAGGCAGAGGTTGAACGGATAGTAAACGAGACGATCTACCAGAACCTGCCGGTTACACGCACCGTTATGCCTCGCGAAGAGGCTGAGAAGCTTGGCGCGCAGATGGAATTCGGTGTGAAGTACCCTGACATGGTCTCGGTCTACTCCGTAGGCCCTATTCACGCATCAGAAGAGAATCCCGATATCCAAAACGCCTACTCTCTTGAGTTTTGTGGCGGCCCACACGTGACGAACACACGCGAGATTTATGATGGCGATAAGAAGTTCCGCATCCAAAAGGAAGAGGCAGTCGCAGCAGGTATTCGTCGCATCAAGGCAGTACTCGACTAAGATTTCTGAGGTGCATGAGCGTGCTCTTGCTATACTTGCCCACATGAGTTTGTTCTCATTCAAAAAGAAGGGACGCGCCGTTGCGCTCGTAGACATCGGATCGGCATCAGTCGGCGGTGCGTTTGCCTATTATCAGGAAGGCGAGCAGCCGGTTATCTACTACACCGTGCGCGTCTCAGTTGAACCGCGTGCTGAGGAGACGATAACCAACAGCATGCTGCGCTCGCTCGCGGAGGTTGAACGACGGCTTATCGAGGAAGGCGCTCCAGCACTCCATCGGGAGGTTGGAAGCGGACGTATTGATAGCGTCCTCGTATCGGTAGGAGCTCCTTGGCAGGACACCACGATAGGTACAAGAAGCATTCAAGAGAACAAACCCTTTACGTTCACGCATGGACTCCTTACAAAAGCGACCGATACCATTGGTGGCGCTTCTGAGGGTCGTATCGAGTCCGGCAGAACCGTTATCGCGACGATGCTGAACGGATATGAGACCGCCAACCCCTTCGGAAAGAAGGCAAAGCGTGCTGATCTTGTGATCCTCTCGTCCACACTTGAGAAAGAGGCCTCAAAAGCCATCCTGGCGTCGCTCCGCCGCGCATTTCATACCCATACGGTCTCTTTAACTGCATTCGCACCGGCTGCGTATGCCGTATTCCGGGACCTGTATCCCCACCAGAAGGACTTCATCGTACTCGACGTCTCGGGAGCTGCTACCGATGCTGCATTTGTGAAGCGCGGACTCCTTGCGGGCGTACGGACCGTGCCGCATGGAATTCATGAGCTCCTTGCCGGTGGGGTCGTTGCTGCAGGGGGTTCAAAGATTCCTTCACTCGGCATAATCGATCCGTTGCGCAACGCAACATTCAATGCGCGTGCGAACGATCTTGAGCAGACGTGGCTCCTCGGTCTCCGAGAAGTGTTCACCCAGTTTGCTGGCGAGCACGCACTGCCGCGCATGATGTTTCTCCTTGCGGACGAGGATGCGCGGGACTTCCTGAAGCGCATTCTCGAGCGCAGCGAGCTTAGGTCCCTCTGGCTCTCTGACGATCCGCTCTCGATTGTCCCGATTGCGCCGTCCCATCTCGCGCCCTACGTGAAGACGCGCGGCATCGCTGAGGGCGATCTCTTCCTCGCACTACTCGCACTTTATTTCTCGAAGGGAAGTATCGTCACGGACACGAACGAAGACGCATAGGAGGTTATACCCAAAGCCGCAAGCAGAAGTTCGAGCGGGTGTATACTTACCCGCATACCCCTAGAAAGGCTTTTCTGTAGCTATGAATAAGAACCTGAATGACATTATCCCGCCGTCGCGCCGTCGCGCCATGCAGGGAGCCGAAGGTGCTCCACTCTATGAGACTCCGGTCTCTGACGTGCCGCCTATGCCTGAGGCACCTCTGCAGCGCGGAGCGTACCAGCGTCCGATGCAGCCACAGAAGCCAAGCCGCAAGTTCCCGATCGGTACTGCACTAATTGCACTTGCAGTAGTTCTCGCCTCAGTTGGCGCACTCATCATCTTTTCTGGCGCTAAGGTCTCGGTTACGGCCGCCAGCAACTCCTCCTATGTATCCGGAGAGTTCGTCGCTACCGTATCCGGAGGCGATCTCCCGTTTGAAGTGGTGCTTGTCGAGAAGGTCGTGAGCGCATCGGTGAAGTCTGAAGGGACTGAGACCGTAACCCAACCTGCTCAAGGGACGATTACGATTCTCAACAAGCAGACCGTTCCCCAGCAGCTCATCAAGAACACCCGCTTCCAGACTCCTGACGGCCTCGTATTCCGTATCCGGGACTCGGTAACTGTCCCGGCAGCTCGTGGGGACGTCGCTGGCCAGCTCAATACCACGGTATACGCCGATGCTGCCGGAGAAAACTACAACGTCGGTCCAACCACGTTCACGCTCCCGGGCCTGGCAGGTGGTGCTACGTTCTCGCTCGTAACGGCAAAATCAGACGCCGCAATGACCGGAGGATTTTCAGGCGTCCGCCCAAGTGTTGGCCAGGCAACACGCGATGCCAAGGTCGCTGACCTTCGCGCTACGCTCGCGCCGCAGATTGATGAGGCACTAAAGTCAGCAGCACGCGAAGGCTACATACTCGTCCCAGGGGCAAGCAAGGTCTCCTACGAATCACAGCCAGACGGCGGCGCAGCGGGCGGCGACGTTGAGATCACCGAGAAGGCAGTCGGGACGGCAATCGTGTTCTCGAAGGAGGGGCTCGCCAAGGCTATCGCATACCAGGTTGTCGGTGCCTATGCTGGCCAGCCAATCACCCTTTCGGACGTATCGGGCCTTACCCTGGCTCCCGTAGGCGACTTGCCAGGTCCTGAAGCTCAGGAATTCGCCTTCTCCCTTACCGGAAACGCTGCACTCGTCTGGATCGTTGACGAGGCCAAGATTGCAGGCGCTGTGGCGGGAAAGAACCGTAACAGCGCGGAAGTAGTGCTCTCCGGCTTCCCGGAGGTTGATAAGGCAACCCTCATGCTGCGCCCATTCTGGACTAATTCCTTCCCGCAGGATCCGGAGAAGATCACGGTCACGGTCGAGAATGCGGCTCGGTAGCTGGAGTTTTCCCGGGGTCACTGTTGACGCTCTTTCGTGTCCTTGGTAGGATGAGGAGGCTTCACATGGAGGTAGGAAAAACTGAAGATCCCACGACAGGCACCGTTGAAGAGGTGCTCCCGAATTCGTTATTTCGGGTTCGAATGCCGTCTGGAGAACTTCAGCTGTCCTACCTCGCTGGCAAGATGCGCCTGCACCGTATCCGCGTGCTGGTCGGAGACCACGTTGAACTGGTCCTTGACCCGTATGGGGGTCGCGCGCGCATCGTTCGCCGTCTGTCGTAAGCGAGGGGAAAGGTCTGGGCTATCTACATAATCAAATGAAAGTACGCGCATCAATCAAGAAGCAGCAGCCAGGTGATATCCTCGTCCGCCGTCGCGGACGCCTTTATCGTATCAACAAGCGCAACCCGCGCCGTAAGGCTCGTCAGGGCTAGTTTTATTTTACTTACCTCTATCTTTTCCTATGCGTATCGCCGGAGTTACACTTCCTGATAACAAGCAGCTCGCGTTCTCGCTGCCGCTTATCTTTGGTATCGGGCCTACCCGTGCACTCGCTATCCTCAAAGAAGCGGGTATCGATCCTGTCCGCAAAGGAAGCGACCTCTCCGCTGACGAGGAACAGAAGATCCGCACACTCGCTGAGAGCTACACCATCGAGGGAGAGCTCCGCCGTGAGGAGGGCCAGAACGTAAAGCGCCTCAAGGATATCCGTTCTGCACGCGGCATCCGCCATGAGCGCCGCCTTCCGGTCCGCAATCAGCGCACGAAGACGAACTCCCGCACGGTCCGCGGCAACACCCGCAAGACCATGGGTTCTGGACGCCGTTCGCTCGAGAAGACTTAATCCTGACTGCAGCTATTATTTCCTATGGGTAAGAAACGAATCATCAAGAAGTCGGGTAAGGGACTCGATCAGGGACGCAAGGAGCGCGCTCTGTCGAAGGCCGTCAAGAAGCGCCTCGAGCGCGGTGTGCTTCACGTTGAGGCTACCTTCAACAATACGAAGGCCGTACTCACCGACGAGAAAGGCAACGCCATCATGTCGAGTTCGGCAGGAGCTCTTGGCTTCTCCGGCGCTCGTAAGTCGACTCCGTACGCAGCGGCCAAGGTTGGCGAGCTCCTTGGCGAGAAGGCGATGTTCATCGGCCTTAAAGAGGCGTCCGTGGTTATCCGCGGTATCGGTGCAGGTCGCGAGTCAGCACTCCGCGCATTCGCTGGAAAGGGCATCACGATCCGCGCTATCAAGGACGCTACACCAGTTGCCCATAACGGACCGCGTCCACCTAAACCTCGCCGCGTATAGCCTTTCCCATCCTCTCTACCTATGAAAATCGGACCTAAGTACAAGATTGCGAAGCGCCTCGGCGCATCCGTCTTCGAGAAGACCCAGACCCAGAAGTTCGCTATTGCGGATGAGCGTGCTGCGCGTAACAAGAA
>CAZNDC010000003.1:17434-25403 GCA_964571755.1 uncultured Candidatus Saccharibacteria bacterium | reverse complement strand
ATGATATCCACTGTTCTCTATGTGGATACGTAATGCGTCGGAACGGTCGAAATCACGCTCCTGCCTCGCTCGTTCGCGTTCTTCGACAATCGCACGGACATGCTCGGGAATGTCAACGCTCTCCCGGGGTGCGAGAAGTCCGAGCCCCAGTACCCTATCGGCGGCTTCTATAATTGCGAGCTGTTCGGAGCGCTCCAGGTCTTCGTCCCTAACACTGTCCCAGAGGAGTGCGAGAGCCGCTGGTGTCGCGAGGTCGTCTCGCAGGATTGCAATCATGCGTCGGCCGGTGTCGGTAGGCGTGCTCTTTCCCTTAGCTTCCTCTGCTATGACGCGTGCAATACGTGTCAGGCGGGTGAGCGCGTCGTTCGCGGCCTCGAGTGACTCCCATGAGAAGGAGAGTGGGGTGCGGTAGTGTGCCTGAAGGAAGAGGTACCGGAGTGCGAGCGGGTTGAAGCCTCTCTCGACAATATCGGAGAGGTACACGTCGTTGCCGAAAGACTTCGAAATCTTCTCGCCCGAGAGCGTGAGGAAGGCCTCGTGTATCCAGAAGCGCGCGAGCGGCCTCCCGAAGGCACACTCGGACTGTGCGATCTCGTTCGTGTGGTGCACGGGGATATGGTCCATGCCGCCCGTGTGGATATCGATAGGTTGCCCAAGGAGCGCCCGCACCATGGCCGAGCATTCAATGTGCCAGCCCGGGAACCCAAGGCCCCAGGGCGAGCTCCACTCCTGCTGTCGCTTGCTGCCTCTCGGGGAGAACTTCCAGAGTGCGAAATCTGCGGGATGATGCTTGTCCTTTTTTCCAACTCTGCGGCCAATCTCTGCGAACGCTTCTTCGCGCAGCTTCGGTCCTCCATGATCAAGTGCGCCGTAGTTGGCGTACGTGCTCGTATCGAAATAGATCCCGTCCTCGGTCCTGTACGTAAAGCCCTTCTCCTCAAGAAGCTTCACGATAGCGATCTGCTCCTTTATGTATTCAGTGGCGCGTGGGAACTGGATATCCTTTGTTTGTATGTTGAGGAGCTCAAGATCTTCCATGAACATGCGGGTATAGCGGTCAGCAACGTCTTTTGCGCGCATCCCTTCACGCTTTGCACCGAGCTCCATCTTGTCCTCGCCCTCGTCTCCGTCGCCCTGTAGATGACCCACGTCCGTAATGTTTATGACCCTCCGGACATGGTATCTAGCTTCAGTAAGTGTCCGGGCGATAAGGTCGGAGAATACGTACGCGCGCAGATTCCCAATCTGCGCTTTGCTGTAGACAGTCGGTCCGCACGAGTACATCGTCGCAGTCCCGGCCTTTATAGAGGAGAAGAGCTCCTTCTTCCCTGAGAGGGTATTAGTGAAGAAGAGCGGCGCATCGCTCGATACGGACTCAGACGGACGCGTAAAGAGAGAGGTAAGCCAGCGCATACGCATTATTCTAGCCTAAGTGGGGCAGAGCGCCCACAGGCTAAAGCCACTTCTTAATCTTGAAATAGACGAAGAGCACTAGGCCGATGCTCGCCATGAGCCCGAGGATAACCCAGAACCCGTAGGGGCCATGCACAATCGGCATGGCTTCAACGTTCATACCAAAGACTGAAGCGATGAGCGTGAGGGGTACGGCGGTAAATGCCATGACGGTCAAGGTCTTCGCCACCTTGTTCTGGTTTGCGGAGAGCAAGGAGTCGTTCGTAATACGAAGCTCGTGAGCAATGGCGCGGTAGGAGGCAACGAGTGCCGCGGCATGGGTACGCCTGGCCTCGATATGCGCGGCATGCTCGTCGAACTTCGTGCCGAAGAATGCGGGTGCGCCGAGGAAGGTAAGGAAATCGATAAGGGGATTCGTATGACGGGAAAGGGCGGTCTCAAAGCGCAGCAGTACACGCGCTGCGTCCGAGATCGAGCGGACAGCCTGTTCTTCTCTGCCCGAGAAGATATCTCGTTCAATGCGCTCAAGTCGGTATCCTACCTGCTCGATTTCGTTACTGATTGCTACGTAGAGGCATCCCATAATCCGGCCCAGGAGCTCTTCAGTCTGCGACTTTTTGCTGACGTTTCCAAGGAGCTGCTCAGCCTCGAGTATCTTACAGAGTGTATGGATTGGGTCGATAGGTTCATAGCGTGCGGTAATCACAAAGTCCTTGCCTACGATAAAGTCGATCTCTTGCACCTTCGTGCCGTTGATAGCGTCTGCCGTCGGGAAATGCAGGACGAGGTAGGAATAGCCTGGGAATGCGATTGCGAGTGGGTAGGGGGTCGGCGTGAGAATCTCTTCGTACACCCGCTCGTCGATGTCGAATTCCTTCATGACGAGCGAGAGCTCGTCCGTGGTCGGAGACTCCAGGTCAATCCACACGGTCTTGCCGCGCTTATACCGATTCATCATTGTGTTTAGTATAGCGCTGCGCTACTCATCCGTATGAGGATGCATGGGCATAAGCATGCGTGATACACTAGTGTGCATGACACAGGATGAGGAGACGAAGGAAGTCGATGGGACGATGAAGCCGCTCGGGAAGCTCGCGAAGCTTGGCGTCGCGTTCGCGCTCGTACTCGCTATCGGATTCGCAGGCGGCATGTCGGTCGGCGCTGCGGGTGGCAGTCGCGTCTTCTCGAATCTCCCGCTCATCGGTGACGGACTCGACCCTACTCCTGACGCTTCCGTCGATCTCTCTGACTTCTGGAAAGCATGGAATGTTCTTAATGCACGCTTCGTGGAAACCAGTGCGACGTCCACGAACGCGAGTACGCAACAGAAGCTCTGGGGTGCTATTCAGGGCCTCACCGAGTCGTATGGCGACCCATACACAGTCTTCCTTCCACCTGTCGAGGCGAAAATGTTCCAGGATAGTATCAAGGGCAATTTCAGCGGCGTAGGTATGGAGATTGGTATCAAGGACGGCATCCTCACCGTTATCGCTCCGCTGAAAGGCACGCCTGCCGAGCGCGCAGGACTGCGTTCTGGGGACGGCATTCTTGCAATTGATGGCAAGTCGACGGATGGCCTCTCGACAGATGCGGCAGTTAAGCTGATTCGCGGCGAGAAGGGAACGACCGTGACCTTAACGATTCTGCGCGACGATGTGCGATCTGAGATTGTTGTGATGCGCGATACCATCAACGTGCCGACTATTGAGGGTACGCTCGATAAGGAGAGTGGCGTGTATACAATCGCGCTCTACAGCTTCACCGCTAATTCCGGCCAGCTCTTCACCAGGGCGCTCGGCGAGTTTCGCGCATCAGGTTCCAACAAGCTCATTGTTGACGTGCGTGGCAATCCTGGCGGCTACCTTGAGGCTGCGGTCTCTATCGCGAGCCATTTCCTCCCGCGCGGCGAAAACGTCGTAACCGAGGACTATAAAGGGACGCAGGAGAACGTCGAGCATCGAAGTACGGGCACGGGGGGTATCCCGGCTGGCACGAAGGTTGTCGTGCTCATGGACCAGGGTTCAGCTTCAGCGTCAGAGATTCTCGCGGGAGCGCTCCAGGATGCGGGCGCAGCAACGCTTATCGGCACCCGTTCCTTCGGGAAGGGATCCGTCCAGGAGCTTGTTGAGATCAACGGCGGCTCGCTCAAGGTTACCGTAGCCCGCTGGCTCACGCCGTCCGGCAAGTCCATCTCAGATGGCGGCCTCACCCCTGATATAAAGGTTGAGATAACCAAGGAGGAGTTCCTCGCCGGGAAGGATCCCCAGAAGGCACGCGCTATTGAGTATTTGAAGACGGGGAAGTAGTACCCCGTATATAGGTTGACGAGCACCTTTTGCAGGAGTATACCGGCAAGAGGTGTTCTTCGTTCCGTCATGGCAGAAAGTGGCTCAGATAGGCCTTTTTCTGCTGTGACGGAATCAACCGTCATACGCATAGCTTTGGGAGAAAAGACCATGGGTGAACGTGCCCTGAAACTTGTCGAACGTCGGATGACCAGCAAGCTGTTCCTGCAGGTCTCGTCCGGCTGTCAGAAGCCCTCGGAGCGTCTGTTCGCCGAGACTCCGGGTGAAGCGCGTCTGTCTCTTCGCCTCCTGTCTTGGCTTGGACAGCACAGCGTGGGCCACGTTCCTTCGCCGGTGCATCTGGCGGCCCAGCCTCTGACGATGAGCGGGCAGGAGATGCGGACTCGCATCGCGGTTGAACGCATTATCCAGGACGAAACCTCGCTGGCGCTGCGCCTGCTGGAACATGATCAGCAGGAGAGCACGAGCGAAGATCCCGAAAGCTCGGGCTTCATCCTGGTCGCCGACGGCTCGCCGAATCTGCTGCCGGTCGGCGCCAATCTGGCCATCAATATCTGTCGGATCGGCCACTTCCTCCACATTCCGCAGCACTGGGATGCTGATCTGATCAAGATCGACGATCGCCACGGCAACTGGGCGCACGCCAATCTGATCACTGTCGAACGCCGGCACTAACGGCGTATCGCAGAACAACGTTCCCCTAGAATCACATCCTCGCGGAAACGCGGGGATTTTTCATATAATTTGCACCCCTTCATCTTTATAGGTAGGATGACTCTATATGAAAGTCGTACTACTCAAAGACGTGAAGGATACCGGTCGTGCAGGGAGCGTTGTCGAGTGCGCGAGCGGACATGCGCTCAATTTTCTTATTCCTCGCGGCATGGCCGCACTTGCAACACCCGCAAGCCTAAAGCAGGCAGAACTTCGCAGCCGCCAGGCCCAGGACCGCAAGGAGCTCGATACCAAACTCATCACGGACCGCATCGCGTCGCTCGCTGAGGAGCGCATCGTGATCTTAAAGAAGGCGAACGAGAAGGGGCATCTTTATGACGCAGTTGATGCGGCAGAGATTGCAGCGGCAACATCGCTTCCTGTAGAGGCCATCAGCCTCGAGAAGCCAATCAAGGACCTCGGCACGTTCGAGATTCCGGTTGCCATTGGAGCGGCATTCGGTTCTATCTCCGTTGTTGTTGAAGCTGAATAAGTAGCTTCCTAAAAGCAAAGGGCCGCTTCCTAGGAAGCGGCCCTTTGCTTTTACAAAACGTCCTAGACGAGAACGTCGACAACCTTCTTGCTCACGACCCTTCCGTCGAAGTTGGTCTTGCGGCGATTGCGGAATGCAACGCGACCGGTAGCGACGGAGTAGAGTGTGTGGTCATGGCCGACCTTCACGTTCTTGCCGGCTTCGATCTTCGTACCGCGCTGGCGGACGATAACCATGCCCGGGCGGGCTGCCTGGCCATCAGCAAGTTTAACGCCGAGGTACTTCGGATTTGAGTCGTTGAGGTTCTTTGCTGATCCTCCAGCTTTTGTACTTGCCATAAGGGTAAAATCGAGGGAAGGGGATTAGGGCCCGCTTCTTCCTGCTAAAGACTATATACTGTTATTTGATGACTATACCAGGCCTCGGGGAGGGGAGCAAGGCGTTAGCAGGGCGGATTCCGAGCGATGTACTCATCGTCCTGATACTCGTTCTCTCAGCCTCAGCGGCCTTCGGACTCGGCTTCCTTGCGGGGAAGGACATGAGCAAGAGTAGCGGGGGAGACAGTCTCTGGATAGAACAGCTTCCGGAGAGCGCTGTTAAGGGAGGAGGCCCGGCAGCCGCGCTCTCGGCTACTCAAGAGAAGCCTGTAGAGGCTCCAAAGGCCACGAGCGGGGTCTATATGGCATCGAAGAACGGTACTAAGTACTATCTTCCTACGTGCTCATCCTCCAATCGCATAAAGCCCGAGAATCGGGTCTGGTTCGCAACGAAAGAGGAAGCGGAGGCATCCGGATACGGACCGGCCGCTAACTGCCCAGGGCTCTAGAACAGGGTACACTAGGGATATGATCGTCCTTGATGTCGAATCGACCGGGCTCGTGCCGAGCACCCACTCCATCGTCTCTCTGGGGGCGCTCGATCTCGATGACCCGACGAACCAGTTCTACGAGGAGTGCAGGGTCTGGGACGGAGCAGCCATAGACGACGACGCGCTCCGGATCAACGGCTTTACACGGGAAGAGATTGAGGGACAGGATTCTTTAGCGAGGCAGTCCGAGGCGGAGCTCGTGAGGGCATTCATCGCATGGGCAACCGACAAACCCAAAGATAGAACGCTTGCCGCACAGAACCCCTCGTTCGATCTCGAGTTCGTGCAGGCTGCCTGCGCGCGCGCTGGCCTTGCGTGTCCATTCGCGAAGCGCACCATAGACGTGCACAGCCTCGTTTGGATGCATATGACCCAGCGGGGCATCGAGCCTCCTATGAGTCACGGACACTCAGCGATCAATCTCGACTTCGCGCTTAAGTACTGCGGCATTCCTGAAGAGCCGAAACCGCATAATGCGCTTACGGGAGCGTTTTGCCATGCTGAGGTCATCTCGCGCATAGCGTATACTAAGAAATTATTGCCCGACTTTAGTTCATACGACATACCATGGGAGACCAGCCGATAATATCGACAGCAACCGGAGACCTTACGATTCCTGATCAGGGCAACACACCTGAGCGCCATCGCGAGATGGGAACGGTGCTCGAGCGCGCTATCGAGGAAGGAAAGCGTGACGTACCGGAGAATCCGGCACCGCTCGTCTGTAAACCCCAGAAGCTCGAGAGCTGGAGAGTCTTCAAGATCATGGCCGAGTTTGTGGACGGCTTCGATCTCCTACGAACCTATGGACTCACCGCAACCTTCTTCGGGAGCGTTCGTACAAAGCCAGGCGAGCCATATTACGAGCAGGCGGCAGACCTGGGCGGCAGGCTCGCCAAAGCTGGCTACGCGGTCGTTACGGGCGGCTCAGCGGGCATCATGGAGGCAGGGAACAAGGGCGCGTTCGAGGCTGGGGGCTCATCGGTAGGTCTTAATATTCGTCTTACTGACGACCAATCCCTGAACAAGTACGTCAACAACTCGTTTACCTTCGATCACTTCTTCGTCCGCAAGGTGATGCTCGCATTTGCGTCCGAGGTCTATGTCTACTTCCCGGGAGGGTACGGCACACTCGACGAGTTCACCGAGATCCTCACGCTCGTCCAGACGAAGAAGATAAAGCCGATTCCGATAGTTCTATACGGCAAGGAATACTGGGACCCAATCGTTGCGCTCTTCCGGGACCATCTCTTCGCGAAGTATCACACCATCGACGAGGTGGATCTCACTCTGTTTCAGGTTGTTGATACAGTAGACGAGGCTTTTGAGTACATTCAGAAGAACGTTAACTGCTAATACGTATGGCGCTTAACTTCAGCCAGAAGCGACTCCTCTCTGTAGCACTTCATAGCAAGAAGAATAAGAAGCTGCAGAAGTATGCTTTCTTTACGGGTCTCCTGAGTACACTCATCTCTCTTGTGCAGCTTGTCGTTACCGCCTTCAAATAGGCGTGGTATCCTCATCTATATATGGCGCGCACGCATAAAAAGAAGCATTCAAAAAGCGAAGGGGGACTAGAGGTCTATGCCTTCTGGACTGGATTCGTAAGTACGATCATTAGTCTTCTCCACGTGATTATTGTTGCGGTTAAGGGGTAGGGAACACAGGCTCATATGAATTCTCCGAAGAAGCGCACACCACGTAGCGAGCCCTCGTTTAAAGACCTCTTAGCTAAGGGACAAGGGTTTCCAACCAAGGGAGTCCAGAAGGCCGTGCGTGCATCCTATTTCGGAAAGAAGGCGCGGTAAAAGAGAAAAGACCTCCGGGTGAGGGAAGCGGTTCTAAGAATCTTAGACATTACGCGAGTCAAGAGGCCGCGCCAGGTTGGCGGAGCCTTATGGGTTTAGAAAGAGTAAAGGCTCCCGGGAGGAGCCTTTCTCTACACACCTAGAACTCGCCTCTGATCAGCACTGGCTTTACGTGCTACCTCCATAAAGACCTTCTTTTTCTCGCCTGCAGAGGCAGTGCGAAAAAACACAGAGAAATCACTCGACCCTGTCTCGGCCCCTGATTTCTTTCCCTTAAATTTTGAGCTAAAAATAGACATAAGTTACTCGACAATTAGTTGTTCAAGTTGTGCAATATTATAACGCTCAGGAATGTGGTTGTCAATGG
>CAZNDC010000003.1:0-17424 GCA_964571755.1 uncultured Candidatus Saccharibacteria bacterium | reverse complement strand
AATATTACCTCTCTATTCTTGTAGGAGGAGAATATGTTCTGAAAATAATTGAAATCGGTGCCATCAATGTTTTTTACTACTAGATATATGATAACCCCTTTACCGAACTCTTTCTTGAGAATGTTCACATTTTCTCGAGCTTGAAAGTATTGGGCGATAAAACTTTCCCTTGGAATATGTCTCCCATCACGCTTTTCGCGTGCCTTTACAAATTCCCATGCCTGTAGGGGATTTTGATAGACGTAGATTATATAGACGTCTCTTCCGTGCGCAATATTCCTTGTGATGTTACTGCGGGCCGCTTCGAGATTCGTAAGCGTGCCATCAAAGATGTAGCTCTGGTTCGCCTCTATGGCCATATCTTGCATCTTCTCAGCTATAAATGTTGTCGCTGCCTGGAAAAGCGATGAGTTACTGCCATTGTAGTGGGGCAGCATGTCTCGGAGTTCGTCAGGATCGATTCGGATAACAGGTCCGACTCCCTTAGCAAATTGTGCCAAGAGATTCTTAGATGACTCTGTTTTACCAGCACCAGGACATCCCGCCATAAATACTGTGACGGGATACTTTTCAGGAAAGAAGACAGTCTTGTTAGTCAGCTCCTTTGCTATAGCCTTCTTATTGGCGCGTGCAAATTCCTCCGCTGCAGTTCGTATCTCCTCGTCTGTCATTCAACAAAGTATATACCCGAGACAGGGAAGTGGTCCTCTTCTTGAGGGTGTTAGAGCCGACAATTATAACCACTCCCCTGTGCCCCATTTTCCAAAACCGGGGAAGGGGTCTCCTTTTGCTCTTTTAGTGCACCAGTAACTTTCCTATGGGAAATCTGGTAGGAGACCTGCCCGCAGAAACATTCCTATGACCCTAAACAGGGCAGTAGTGGTGCCCAAGAACAGCCCGAAGATCAGGTGCACTCAGAAGTGCCTAAGGCCTTCTAGGGAGCTTTGTTTCTAATATGCGCACAATATACCTTTTGCGCATATAATATAGTATAGAACCTGGGCCGTATTCTGGCACTTGGCTTTGGGCGCTCAGAGCATGAGGTCTCTTCCCCGCCTCTCCTTGCCTCTAGGGGCGATGCCTCACTCAGCCCGTAGATACTTCTGTCTTAGTTTCTATAGGCATCCAGAAATTCTCTAGGAGCACTTCCCCGATTCCCCGGAACGGGACTGGGGGAGTGCCCTGTGGCTTCAAAAGTAAGATCCCTTAAAAGGGCATCACTCCCCTACTCTGTACCTCAAATGAAGAGCACCCTGACAGCAGGGTGCTCTTCAAGCACAACTGAGTGTTCTGCTATGCGCGACGAATCATCCTTACGATGGCCAGAAGCACAACGGCACCTATAAGTGCCACGATGAAGCTGTAGAGGTTGAAACCTTCAACGCCGCTCTCACCGAGCATGCTCATAATCCATCCACCGAGCACCGCTCCTACGATACCGACAACGATGTCGAGAAGGAGTCCCTGTCTGCCGTTTGTCTTCATAATGACAGAAGCGAGCCATCCTACAATTGCACCGAATACGATCCAAAGAATAATACCCATAGGGAATCAGTTGTTTATCTGGTATGGCCAGAACAATACCGCAAGCACTATGAAGCGTTCATTAACAGAAAGGAGCTTTACTAATTGAGAAGTTCCTTGGCGCGGTCTGCCAAAGTCCTCTTTACGGTTCCCCTGAGAAAGCTTAGAGCCCAGGGAATCTCCCCGGCGAGCGTGATGTGAGACCCAGAGACCAGCATGGTCCCGCTTACCGAATATCCTTGAGCAGAGAAGCTAAAGGTGCCGAGGTTCCCCTCCCATTTCTCCTTCAAATCGCTGATGAGGTCCCCGTGCTCTTTCTTTGTCTCCTTGATCAGGTTCTTGATGCGCTTCAGGGCTTCGGCCTCGGAAAGTGAATGCGTAACAGAGAAGTCTATGGTTGGCATGAAAGGTGTTCAAACCTATGCCCGAATATCCAAAACCTGCGAAGGCTCCTCTATAACTACAGTAGTCTGGTGCTGCTCCTGGAGCCGCTGCTGGTTAGCCTCGAGCTGCTCAGCAAGCTTCTTATTGTCTCGCTTAAGCCTGCCTATCTGCATACTGCTCCTAACGGCGCTTGGCAGTGATGCCAGAAGGCTAAATACAATACCGACGAGAATCGCGAGCATAACGACAATCGCCAAAGAGCTCTCGAACTGCCAGCCTACAAACGTGAGCGCCACGACGGCCGTGTTCTGAAGAATAAAGATGATGGCACCAGCACCAATAGCAAAACCAATTATCAGGGAAAGAATCATACCCTCAGTTTACCGCATCAGGATGAGTTCTTCATGAAGCCACGACATTTCGAGAATGCTAAAGATAGGAAAACCATTTCTTCTCAACCGCTTCAATAGGATCAATACCTTCTTCTTCTGCGAACAAAAGAAGATACGCGAAGACATCAGCGAGCTCTTCTGAAAACATGGCCTTAATCTCAGCCTTTGACTTTCCTTTCTGCCGGCCTCGGTCTGTGAGCATGAGGTACGTTTTGAGGCACTCGCCCCATTCTTCGGAAATCTTGAACGGAAGGTAATCGCGATCCATGCGCACGTCCGGAAAGTCCTTTTGGTACTTTTCCATCACGAGCCTTGTCTTTCGAGTAACGTCCGCGAGTCCTGAGCTGGTCATTATGAAAAGTGCTAGTTGTAATACTCAATCTTGATGTCATCCACCCACTCTTTGCCCGGAATGATGCTGAGCACCTTTCCAAAGATTCTGGAATCCTCTTCCTTAACCACAATTGGGTGATAGGTGCCGTATCTATTCTCAGGATTTAGGTACACGACCTCATCCACGCGCTCGTACCGCTTGATAACCGCCATGTTGCCGAGAATAGCTACGATACGATCTCCGTTTTCAACCCGGTCCGTAACCTCTACGATGACGTAGTCGCCGCTATGGATACCAGCGTCCTGCATGCTGTCTCCTACAGCGCGGACGGCTGCGATATTCGTGGTCGGTGCCTTTGCACCGATAAGACTTCGCTCAACCATGATGTACTCCCCAAACTGGCTTTCCGCGTAAACCTCCATGGCATCGCATCCTGCTGATGCGATAACCGGGACCTGAATAAGGTCCGAAGACATCTGAGATTCGACACCTTCGATGATAACTATGCTTCGGTGCTGGAACCGGTTACGCTTGATGAGACCCTTGCGCTCAAGTCCTTCGATACGCTGCGTTACGCTCCGAAGCGAACGAAGCTTCAGTCGGTCGCGAAGCTCAGTGATGGTAGGCGCCCTGCCTTCTTTCTCGGTATAGCGATGAATGAGAGCGAGCGTCTCTTTCTGTGCAGGAGTGAGTTCAACGAGCCGAGTCATTGGAGTAATGCTAGCATCGACCAGAATCAAAGAGAATACACAACATGCACTCTTTTCCACACAACATACACAAGTTTGGTATGACTGCGCATCGAACAACTCGATGCGTCGAAGGCTTCAAGAGCCTCACTTAATTTTTCTGAGGTCTTTTCGAAGTCTCGTATATTCAGGCACCGCTCTCCCAACAAGTTTCCAGAACTTTGAAGAATGGTTCATTTCTCCCAGATGGCAGAGTTCGTGCACAACGAGATAATCAGCGAGCTCAGGCGGAAGAAGCGTTATCTTGTAGTTGAAGCTGAGCGCTCCTTTGCTCGAACAACTCCCCCACCGCGTCTTCTGACTCTTTATAGAGACCTTCGTATAGGCGAATCCGTAGAGCGTATTGAAATAGTGAAGACGCTCTGTAACGAGCGCCAGCGCTTCTCTCTTATAGCGCGCAATATCTTCTGCGCTATGAGGCGCGGGCCTATCAGTGGATTTGAAATGTGACAGTGCATTCTGTATCCACGCTTCTCGCTCAAGCACGAACTCCTTGATAAGCGCCTCTCGTATGCGCACCGGAACCCTCGAAGGGACGGTAACAACAACGCGAAGGTCTGGATAGACCGTGAGCTTGAGGCCCCGTGCTTTCTTGTGCACGCGTACCAGGTACGCTATGCCGCTACCGTCTCCTTGCATGAATCAGAACAGAACGTGAGCTCGGAGGTTGCGCATGCGCTGCAGGCGAGGAAATGCAGGTGGCAGAAGTCGTTCCCGCAATTTACGTAGTTCTCGGTTGGAGCGCTGCAGAGATAGCATCGGCCGATAACACTCCGGTCTCCTCCGAAATCCATAACCTTGCGCCGGTCGAAGGTGTAGAGCGTACCCTCAAAATCCTGGCCCGGATACTTCTCCATGTAGCCGTGCATGCCGTTATCGAGCTGGTACACATCAGAGAATCCGTTTGCGAGCAGGTACGCGGACATCTTCTCGCAGCGTACGCCGCCCGTGCAGACGGTAAGGACGGTCTTGTCTTTGAGAGGCTCAAGCTTCGGAAGCGCCTCTGGAAGGTCACGAGAATTCTCAAGACCCGGATTAACAGAGCCCCTGAAGTGTCCGGACTTGAACTCGTAATCGTTGCGCATGTCGACGATAACGAAGTCGCGCTGCTCCTCGTACCATTGCCGGAGCTCTTCAGCGGATAACCGCTTCCCTGTTTCCTTTCTCGGGTCGATGAGGTTCTTATCGAATCTCGTTCCTACGATCTCGTCGCGCACTTTTACGTACAGCTTGCTAAAGGCAGCCCCGTCCCCTGCACTCCTCTTTATAAGCATGTCAGCAAAGCGCTTATCCTTGAGAAGCTCGCGTGCGAAGGCCTCGGTAGCCTCATACGTGCCCTCGAGGGTAGCGTTGATGCCTTCGTCAGCGACAAGGATACGGCCAAGGAGCGCGTGCTTGAGAGCAAGTGTACGCAGAGACTCCCTGAGTGTCTCAGGGTCCTCAACTGCCACATACTTATAGAAAAGTAGTACTTGATATGCCATGGTGCGTTGATTCTACATCAAAAAGAAACCGGGTGGCAGAGCCCCCCCGGTTTCTTCGCCTGGTGCGTTTAGTACGTCAGAGTAAGCGTCGTGCCGCGGATCGGAAGAGCTGCCTTTACGGATGCGTCGCTCGATATTCCGGATACGTCGAGCATGAGCTGCTTTCCGCTGTGGGCGCCGCTCGTCTTGCTCAGGATTGCCTTAATCGTGAAGATGCGGAGCTGCCCTGGCTCTATGGTTGCAACAAGTGGTACAAACGCAACGTTGTTCTTGAAGTGCTTCATACCCTCGACTCCCCCGACGGTTGTGCGGGAGCCGCCCTTGTCATCGTTTGTCGCAAATCCGATAACGACGTCAGTCGGGGCAGAGCCGTTCTGCTTGAGGTCGAATCCCTTGATTACGGTCGCGGCCTTCCCCGTGTTCACGACTTTGATGTACGCGACTGGAACCGATGCGCCGGCGCTTGCCGAGCCGCCGAATAAAAGGGGTACTGCGCTCACGGAGAGCGTGCCTCCCTTTACGGAACTGCCTGAAGAGTCTTTTGAGAGAACGGTGAGTGGCTTGGTAACCAGCTCGTTGAGGTTGGCCTTCTTGTCGCCGAGCACGGTCACCTGATAGGTATCTTCAGCAAGGGGCTTTGCTACCTTTACGCTCCACTCCCCCTTCTTTACGCGAATGTTCTTGCTCTTGAACACACGCTTGCCGTCATCATTCTCGATTACTATCTGGACCGTCTTTACACCGTCTGCCTCTCCGGAGAGCGTCGGCTTGTTCGATGTAGTCGTAAGTGTATCGGCATCGATGGAGGCGCTCGCGATCTTGAGCGTTACAGAGCAGTCAGCCTTCTTGCTGCCGTTCGCGAACTTAAAGCCATAGGTCGTATCCTTATCTACAGTGAGCGTCTTTGTCCCAGACAGGGCGATCGTGTCTCCGTTCTCGTCCGTTGCTTTCTTAGCGTTCTTGCTTTGCCATTCGATTGTAATAGTGTCGCCCGCTTTTGCGAGCACGGTGCCCTTCTTTCTAAGTTCGGTTTCTCCTTGCGAGCTTGTTACGGTGACTTCGCAGGAAATCTTAGAGGATGCAGCAGAAGCGCTCATCGGAACGAACGTTAGTGCGAGGATAAAGAGTGTGCCGAGGGTGGCTGTGCGTGGAAGGTACGTAGTCATAGAAGTGAATTATATCAATGGAGAAAGATGATGCGACTGGAGTCTTCATGAAGAATGCAACGTATAAACTCCCGAAGCGTATGCTCCGAGAGTTTAGACGTTAGAGAACGCTATGTGTTACGCACCAGGGACGTCATCACCGATGATAGCAGAATCATCTGCGCTATCGATGAGCATGACACCGCTGCGTACATGGATGCCAGGCGCGTTCATGATCGCTGCGTTAGGTGTGGCAGCCTCGGTAGTCATAACCTCTCCTGCAGTGTTCACGTACGCGTACGTGGCTGCAAGGGTAAGGCCTGGGACTGCGATAACAGCGGCAAGCGCTGCGATACCAAGAAGGGTTGTTTTCATGGGTAGTAGGTTAGGGACTTGGTAAGTAGTCCGTCATTACTTATATGAAAAACATGATGAACTTAAGATGAAGTGTTCATCATCATGAAGAGCTACGCCGGGTCCGTGAGGTGTCTCGTGAAGTGCTGCTTGATCGTTGCGTCGAGCGCGCGGCTGAACTCTATGGCGTGTTTCGGGGAAAGTGCTATCTCAGAAACGAGGAGCCCACTCTCGGTATTGGGCCGTACGTAGGCGAACTGGATGAGCACGGAATCGTCTGACACGGTCACTTGGGTGGCGTTTACGAACTGTGCTTTCGCGTCTGGCGGCATAACCACAGTTACCTGCTTGGGGGTTTTTTCGGGTTCCATAAGACTAGAATACGTTCTTAATTGACTGGATAAGGGCTGTAATCCAGGTGACGATAATGTCCCATCCTTCCTTGATATTCGCCCAGACAAAGCCGAAGTTATCCTGACCAGTTGGAGACTCCACGACACCACGGATAGAGATCCCAAAATACGAGAGTGCCAGCACGAGGATGATGAGAAGGATGATGAACCTGACCATGGGAATAAGTATACTATGTACCTATGACTGCTAAGAAGAACACCGTGGATGACGCGATGCGCCACCTGAAGGCCGTTGATCCTATCCTACATAAGGCAGCGCTTCCCCACCACAAAGAGCTTAAGGGCCAGACGGTCCGTCGTCGGTACACGGGCCAGAAGCTCTTTGCGGCGCTCGCAGGGTCCGTTACGGGCCAGCAGCTCTCCACGAAGGCAGCAGACTCTATCTGGGGTAAATTAGTTCTCGCGTGTGGTGGCGAGGTTACTCCCGAAGCAATCAAGCGCCTCCGCACCCCTACACTCCGCAAGGCAGGACTCTCAGCAGCAAAGGTGAAGACGCTGAAAGAACTCTCGAAGGCAGTACTCTCTGGCGAACTCAACCTCCCTTCCCTTGCGAAGGTTCCTGAAGAAGAGGCAATCCTAAAACTGTCTTCCGTATGGGGTATCGGGAAGTGGACTGCAGAGATGTTTCTCATGTTCGCGCTTCATAGGGATGACGTATTCTCGCCCGGAGATCTGGGACTTCGTCGCTCCATAGAAACGCTCTACGGGCTTCCGAAGGACGTACACATCAAAGAGCTCGAGGTTATCGCGCTGCGCTGGTCTCCGCACCGCACGTTCGCCTCAAGAGTGCTCTGGAGAGTGCGGGATGTGCCGAGCTCGAAGGCGTTGAGTGGAGACTAGTGAAGGTTTTTCAAAGCTGGGGGTCTGGGACGATGTTGGAACCCAGCTACTCGCTACTCCTTAATACTACTTAGTCAGTTGTACCTAGTGGCAGAGGCGACAAATAGGCTAAGCATTGCGAAAACAACAGGCAAAATAGACACGACCAAACCCAACAGAGCCCAAAGCGAGGAACGTTTAACCTGTGAAATGAAAACGCAGACCAGCACGGCAGGTATTATTAGCCAGCCAACTGTGTTAATGACCTGAGACTGGCCGATGGCACTTACAATTATGGTAACGAAGCTTACGGCGACTGCAGCAACTAGTGAAATAACATTAATGAAAACGAGACCTGTCCCGCCTGTCTTTACAGTACTTGGTGATGTATTTGGAAGCATGCACCAATTATAGTCCAGAGCACCTCAAGTTTTAATCTCTTATCCTGTTAGCTGGCAGACCAAGTATCAAAGCTACAAATACGACATCGGATTCAAATACGCATCCAGCGGTGCAACCGGCATAACAGCGCCTCCCGCGGTGCAGCCAGTACCGGTAGGAAGTCCTTGCTGCCTCCTCCAACTTCCGAGGTCCATGATCTTGAAGCCCGCAGATGCATACACGCTGAAATGAAGGTGTGGGCCGGTTGCGTAGCCGGTCATACCGGAGTTTCCGAGCGATTGACCGGTGGTAACCGCTTGGCCGGGAGACACAGCGATGGAGGAGAGATGCGAATAGGATGTCGTGAGTCCGTTCGCATGCTTCACTGCTACCCACTTCCCGAACGAATAGCAGCCGGGAACGGAGTCTGTGTTCCCCGTCCCCGCAACGGTTCCCGAGAGTGCTGCCAAGACCGGCGTGCCTACGGGCATACCGATATCGATAGCATTGTGTCCTGAGCCGTTATATATCTGAGCGTTCGCCGTAGCGAAGGCAGTATTACCGAAATACTGCGTGATGCACTTGGCGTTCCCGAGTGCGCCTGCCTTCCCTGCGCAAGACTGCGCGAACGTCGACGAATACGGCCATGCGAGTATACCGGTCTGTGCAACAGGTGCTACACCCTTTCCGATAGAGGCGAGGCTGTTCTCAAGGTTTGAGAGTGCGGACTCGAAGGCCTTCTGCTGCGCGCGCTTGGTTGCTATGAGTGCCTGATACGTACTCTCCTGGTTCTTGGTCTGGGTAAGCAGTTTGTCCTTCTCCCTTTTTGCGATATCGAGCTGTTTCTTCTGGGCTGTGAGTTCGCTGCTAAGTGAGGTGAGGTCGTTTTTCTTTGCGCTCACGTCTTCCTTCTGGCCGGTGAGCTCTTGTTTTGCGTTCGTAAGATTCGCAACGTTCGCACGGAGCGCATCGTTAACGGCAGCAGCGTCGTCAACGGCAATCCATGCATCCGTAAGGTTGTCTGCAGCGAAGACCTGTTCTACGAGAGAAATGTCGCCAGCCTCGGCCATGGTGCGAATGGACTTGGCGAGCGTGCGTCGGTCAAGCGCAATGAGCTGCTCGGTGTCTTGTATGTTGTAGGAAAGCTCCTCGAGCTTCAGGTTCGTGGAGGATATCTTGTTCTGCGTGAGATTGATCTGCGAGGAGGTCTGCTGGCGCGTGATATCAATTGTCTTTATAGCAGACTGAAGCGTCTGCTTCTGTCCGGAGACTACGTTCAGCTGCTGCTGATACTGGTTAATCTCCTTCTCGATATCCTGAATACGTTTATTATGCTCGTCGATCTGCGCCTTAACCTCTTCGGCGGTTTGCGCGAGCACACCTGAAGGAACACCCCACGCGACACACGCAACTATGAAAAGTGAGAGGAAGACGTATCGAAACAGCTGCATCCCCTACAGTATAGCAAGCGCAGTGCGGATGCGGGAAGCGGACTCTTCAATTCCTAGTATGGATATAAGCGTGAAGGGATCAGGAGACTTTTCCTGCCCTGAAAGCGCATAGCGCAGTGGCCAGAGAACGCCGCCGCGTCCGCCCTTCCCTTCGGCCTCCTCCATGTCCGCAAGCGGCATAAGGTATTCTTTCGCCTCCTCGGCCGAAAGGCTCCCGGACATAACCTCGAGCACCTTCAAAACAGCTTTCAAAGCCCGAATAGTAAGACCATCGCGTCCTGCTGGCTCCTTGGCCATAAGTGGCTCCCTAGCGGGTTCTGGGGCCTCCCAGAGGCACACGAGCTCCCCTTGGAGCATCTCTTTGGCCTCCCCAAACGTGCGTGCACGGTCCTTCAAAAGCGGCACGGCTTTCTTGAGCTTTTCCATGTCAGGAGCCGTAAGCTTCCCGCGCTCGATGAAGTCGGTATCTGATAGCAGTCGCATATGCTCGCGGTTCATGAAGAGGAGTTTCTCCTCGTCGAAGCGGGCACCGGAGCGCTGGATGCGTGCGAGATCGAACGCAGCCACGAGCTCGTTTCGAGAGAAGATCTCCTGTTCGCCTCCGGGGTTCCATCCAAGGAGCGCGAGGAAGTTCGTCATAGCTTCTGGGAGATAGCCTTCCTCGCGATAGTCGAGGATGTCTTTGGCGCCGTCGCGCTTTGAGAGTTTCTTCGTTCCTGCGTCGCCGAGTATAGGGGGGAAGGTCGCAAACGCCGGCGGCGTCTCGCCGAGCGCCTCGTAGAGGGAGAGGAACTTCGGTGTTGAGGAGAGGAACTCCTGGCCGCGGGTGACGTGCGTAATACGCATCTCGATATCGTCGACGACGTGCGCGAAGTTATACGTCGGGTATCCGTCGCCCTTGATAAGTACAAAGTCGTCGAGCGCCTCCTCTCCAGCCGAGAGTTTCCCGAACACAATGTCCTCCCACTCATACCGCTTTATAACCGGCACCCTGAACCGCAGCGGCTTCGAGCCGTCCCATTCCTCGAACGTCTCAGGACGATGGTCGCGGAACAGGAACGGGCGCTTCTCTTCCTCGGCCTTCTTTCGGAACGCCTCTACCTCCTCTTCTGTATAGGGATCTGGATACGCGAACCCGGCGGCAATAAGCCGACGCGCGTAGTCCTGATGCGAAGCCAGGCGTGCAGACTGGAGGTACGGCTCGTGCGGCCCGCCAATATCGATGCTCTCGTCCCAGTCGATGCCGAGCCACTTGAGAGACTCCATGAGGTGCCCGATAGCACCCTCCACTTCCCGCGCCTTGTCCGTATCCTCAATCCTAAGAATGAACTGGCCGCCGTGCTTGCGGGCATAGAGCCAACCGTAGAGAGCAGTGCGCGCGCTTCCTACATGGAGGAAGCCGGTAGGGCTCGGGGCGAATCGGGTTCGGACACTCATATTATTTCTCGTGTGAGATAGCAATGCGTAGCGCCTCCTCGGCGATGATGCGGGCGGCGTTCGGGTTCGCAAAACCATTCGCGAGTGCGCCCATGCGTCCTGCAACACTTGGATCAGTACTGATACGCCGCACCTCGCTCGCAAGCACGTGCGGCGTAAGATTCCCCTCTTCGAGCACAACGGCTGCGCCTGTATGCGCATACGCGTATGCGTTCGTACGCTGGTCATGACTCACGGCCTCGGGAATCGGAATGAGTATCGCCGGCTTGCCCCAGAGCGCTATCTCCGTTATCGATCCGCTCCCAGCACGCGAGACTATGACATCGGCTGCACTTGCGGCAAGCGCCATAGAATCCGCATTCAAATACGGATGAGGATGATAGCGAGCCTTATGCTCGCTCTTCGTCATAATCACCTTTCCTGTCTTTCCAATGGACTCGAAGTTCGCCTTTCCGGTCTGATGGATTACGTTTGCGAAGGAGACAAGGTCTGGAAGCGCGTCGAGCACGGTCTCGTTGATACGGGTCGATCCAGTAGAGCCGCCTATGATCAGCACTGTGGGAGCTGTAGCATCAAGCCCGAGCGTCTGCATAGCTGCATCCTTCTCTGGAAGCGCGATGAGGTGCTTCCTAACCGGGATGCCAGTCTTCGCAACCTTCCCTTGGTACTTCGTTGGGAAGCCTTCCTTCGCAGCATCAAAAGCAATAGCAATGCGCACGGCATGCTTGGCGGCGAGTAGGTTCGCTCTCCCTGGCTTCGCGTCAGACTCATGGACAATAACGGGGATTCTAAGAAGTGAGGCTGCGATAACGGTCGGGACGCTTGCGTAGCCACCCTTCGAGACGATCACGTCCGGATAGACTTTGAGGAGTATGAAGAAGCACTTGATGATACCCGCCATCGTCACGAAGATATCCGTGATGTTGGCGAGAGATGTGTAGCGGCGCACCTTCCCTGCAGGAGCCTGGAGGAAGATTATGTCATTCGCGAAGAGAGACTCTTCGTCGTAAGGCTTGTCTGCGAGGTAGTAGAGGGTTGGCGGGATAATCTTCTGCTCGTTCACCACGTCGCGCACCGCTTCCGCGATCGCGATGATGGGATAGAAATGGCCGCCCGTTCCGCCGCCCGTAAATACTATTTTCATACCGTAATAGCCTGATTGTACGACACTTTATGAGTCTCTTCTATTCAAGCGTCTTCCGCTTGCTCCGGTGTGCCGCAACGTTGAGTATCACACCCACGGACGCGAGCGCAGCCAAAAGCGCCGTTCCTCCGTGCGAGACAAACGGTAGCGGCAAGCCCGTCAGCGGCATGATGCCGAGCATCGCGCCTATGTTCATGAATGCGGAGAGGGTTATGAGGAGCGTGAGACCGGTGGCAGCGAATGAACCAAACGCGCTACTTGATTGCGCCGCTATCGCAAACCCGCGCGTGGCGAAGGCCGTAAACAACAGCACGAGGAAGACGGTACCCATGAATCCAAACTCCTCGCCATATACCGCGAATACTGAATCCCCTACCGGTTCGGGTAGATAGTTGTATTTCTGTGCGCTCTGGCCGAACCCGCGCCCAATCATGCCACCTGAGCCTATGGCGATGAGGGATTGTTGGATTTGATACCCATTCCCGAGCGAATCCTGTGCTGGGTCAACGAATGTCATCACGCGCTCCATAAGATAGGGGCGGGTAAACAAAAGCCCCCCAACCGCAACTGCGGTTATGAGTCCCAGAATGGCAAAGTCCCGCCACGGTGCACCTGCAAGGAAATAAAGCGCAGCTGCCGTTGCTCCTATGATAAGGGTCGTTGATGTATTTGGCTGCGCGAGTAGAAGAAGTGTTGGAATTCCAACGATAGCGGCAAACGGAAGGAGTCCGAAACGGAAGTCCTTAAGCTTTTCCTTCATTTTCGCAAGAAACAGGGCGAGCATGAGGATAACCGCCGGCTTCAAGAACTCAGCCGGCTGTATGGTTACGGGACCCACATCGATCCAGCGCGTCGCACCTCCTGCATGCACGCCGAGCCCAGGAACGAAGACGAGTGCCGTAAGGATGAGCGAGAACACATAATACGGGATAACCGCCTTCATAATCCATGCCGGCGGAGAGAACCTGATCAGTATGAGTGCGATAACGCCCGGTATGAGCCCGAGTGCGAGCTGGGTGATGGCGAGCCTGCCAATAGAGCCGCCTTCGCGTGCGAGTAGGCCAAGTGCTGCCGAAAGGAAAATCGCCGCACCTCCGACAACGAGGATGACGACGATGAAGGCAAAGACGCGGTCTCCAGATAGGCGCATGATGTTTCTATTCTATCCTACCGAATGGCATCTTTTGCACGAAGCTGCTGGGTGTATGGGACGACGTTGGAACCTTACTGATTCACCAGTCCACCTAAGTAGCTTGCTTCATACACGCAGGTATCGCCTTGAAAAATCTTCTCAGTTCCTGAAAAGCCATCAACTTCGCCGTCTACCTTGTTTTCATATCTAAAGCTACCATTCCGATATTCCGCAGGGCCTCGGTACGGAGAATCGATAGATGCTTGTGAAAGACTCTCCATAAGAAATGGGTAGATAGTTTTTGCTGGAACAGAGTTATGAACAAGACCGTAATACACCATCATCCAGGCCGGTTTGTTGTCTAGGAACACCACCTCTCGTCCTCCGTATGGTTCACCACCAAAATAGTTGTCATGGTAACGATACACTCCTTTTTCAAAAGTAATCGTTGTTGAACCGTCTGGTTGTTTTTCTTTTATCGACTTGTCGCCTGATGCATAGGTAGCCTTGCTTGCGTCGAGGATAAATTGTTTGAGTGCATCAAGATCCATATCCATGTCTATATCCTAATCCTATTAGTACTGGATGAAGGACCAGGAATCGAACTATTTCAACAGCGCGAGCGCGAGCCCAAAGATACCGGCAATAATCGTAATAACCCAGTACCGCATCGCTACCTTGGCTGCTGGCCACCCAATAGCCTCGAAATGATGATGGATCGGTGCAATCTGGAAGAGCTTCCTCTTAAAAAGCTTCTTCGAGACAACCTGGAGCATGCTGGTGGCAACCGTAACGGTGAGTGGAAGCGCGATGATAGGAAGCACCGCTACACCCACACCCTCCCCGAGCACGTCGGTTGAGAATGCAGTAACGGCAAGCGCAACGGTAAGCGCCATGGTCCCGGTCTCTGATAAGTAGAACCGTGCCGGCGGAATGTTGAACCAGAGGAAGGCAAACAAGGATCCTGACACACAAGCTGCGAAGGCGGCGAGCGAGGTCTGCTCCTGCGCAAAGGCGATACCCGCATACGTCATGAAGATAATAGCGAAGACGCCGCCAGCCAAACCATCAATGCCGTCGATGATGCCGCCAGCATAGAGGGCGAGTGTAACGAATACGAAGAACGCTATGAAAAAGATACCAAGCTCAAACGGACCGACAAATGGTATTCCGACAGCGGACACGCCGAGCTTGTAATAAAACCACCACCCGCAGAATCCAGCGAGAAGCGCAACAACGAGAAGCCGCCAGCGAAGCCGCAATCCTCCACTCGACTTGCTCACCTCAAGGATGTCGTCAGCGAGTCCAACGAATGCACCGATAGCGAGCGCGAACAGCGGAATCCAAGTCTGCCCGCGATTAACGAAGTTGAAGGTCTCGAAGGGCTCTCCGAAGAAGAAAGATAAGATCGCAATGCCGAGCGCAGTAACGAGTGTTGCGCCCCACACGATGATGCCGCCCATGCGAGGCGTTGAGACTTCGCGCTCCCTATGGAGCTCATCGAAGAGCGGCGTGCCATTGTTGTCTCCAATACTGTTCCCTTTTCCACCTACTTTCTTCCACGCTCGAAACTTGTAGAGATAGTGCGTAAGGACAGGAGCGAAGGCGATCCCTATGATGAAGGAGATGACGGATGGGATGAGTACGCTCGCAGCATCAACAATCATGTCCTATGTTATGGTGCGATTCCCGCGAAATGGTTCTGCGTGCGCGCTATGAGCCGCTCGACATCGCGAAACCTGCCCTCCCGGGAGGAGCCGAGTACGACCACGGCAACGGGGTGCCCGATACCGGCGTCATATACCACGGCCAAGTTCCCTCCTGCGAGGTCGGTGAACCCGGTCTTTGAAAGGAGCACATTCGGGATGCGTACGACGTCAGGGTTCGTATTGGGGAGCGAATGGGTCACACCATTAAGCGAGCGTATAGAAATACTTGGCTCTACCGATGCATGCGCTATCTCAGGTGCCTTCTTGAGGAGTGCACCTGCGAGCGTAGCGACGTCGTACGCAGAGCCGTATCCACCCGAGACTGACGTACTCTCGTCGAGCCCGGTGCCGTTAAGGGCATAGGTCTGCGAGAGGCCTGCCGCAGCTGCAGCACCAGCGAGCATGTTCTTCCCGGAAAGTGCTTGCTTCGTCGCGGTGGTCTCGGCAATCGCTGCTGCCCCGTCGTTTGAGGACGAGACGAGCGTCAGGCGTGCGAGATCGTTAAAAGCGAATGATTCGCCTGCAGCAAATCCGCTCTCGCCTTCTGCGGCGAGGGCATTCTCGGTGATGGTAACTGTTGTCCTTGGTTCGAGGGCGCTTGCTGCCGCGAACACCGTGAGGAGCTTGGTGAGGGATGCGAGTGGGAGCTGGGAACGGGAGTTGCGCTCGTAGAGGGTCTCGCCTGTCGTGAGGTCGTAGACGATTGCAGCCTTTCCTTCGAGCGAGACACTTGCGTACGCGTCCGGTCCATCGACGGGTGCTACGGGAGCCGGAGCGGAAACTAGCTCTACGTTCTCCTTCGACATGAAGAGCGGGGCCATCAGTACGGTGAGACCGAGTACGGCCGTTCCAGCGACGAGTGCAGTCGCAGCCTGCTTGCGCTGATGGCGCTTCTCGAGCTTCCGTATGAGGGTCTGAATATCGGTGTTTGGGGTGGTCATATATCGCTCGATTCTGCGCTCGCTTCGTGGGTCGCGAGTGCTTGGCTGAACTCAGCATACCGCGGAAGCTCCTCGCGTGTCGCCACACCCAGGTGCGAGAGCGCATCGATGGTCGGTATGTAGCGTGCGCGTCGCTTGTCTCCCGGGTCCTCAGTACGCTCTACGAGACCGCGCAGAAGGAGTGTACGGAGTGCTGCGCCCGAGTTAACACCCCGTACCCCGTCAATTTCTCCACGAGTTGCACTGCCCCGGTAGAGGATGAGTGCCATGGTCTCAAGACTTGCTCTGCCGAGCTCTCGAGAGAGCTCGCTTTCTTTGAGCTTCTTGATGTCCTCACTCGCATCGGCTGCCGTGCGCAGTTCGACATCGCGCTCGTTCTCGACGAGTGCGAGGCCGCGGTCCGTAAGCGTGATGCGAAGCGCGTTGAGTGCGTCGGTAACACTTGCCTCAGAGACGTCTAAAAGTGCCGCGAGCCTCGCTTTTGCAAGCGGCTCGCCAGCAGCGAAAAGAATGGCCTCAAGCCTAGATGAAAGCGCGAGCGCCATAATATCTAAAGAATACCGCCAAAAGCGCCAACGGCAACCCATAGGAGCTGGGGACGGCTGGTATACTGTCCCCCATGACTATTCTCGATAGCGCGATCCTCGGCGTCGTCGAAGGCATCACCGAGTTTCTCCCGGTCTCATCCACCGGACACCTGATCCTCGCCGGAGAGCTTCTCGGGCTCCCGTCGACCGAATTCCTGAAGAGCTTCGAGATAGCGATTCAGCTTGGCGCCATCATGGCCGTCGTGCTCCTCTACTGGCGCTCCTTCCTCGATCTCGGAATCCTGAAGCGGATTCTGGCCGCATTCATCCCGACTGCAGTCATCGGGCTCCTACTCCATGACCTCGCAAAGCAGTATCTGCTCGGCAACGTAACCGTTGTCCTTGTTGCGCTCGCGGTTGGCGGCATCGCACTTATCGTCTTCGAGCTCCTGCATAAAGAGAAAGAAGAAGCGATGCAGGACGTCCGCTCTATAACCTACAAACAGGCCGTTGTTGTTGGAATCTTTCAGGCCATCGCCATAATCCCAGGCGTTTCGCGCTCTGCTGCGACCATTGTCGGCGGGCTCGTCATGGGAATCGGCCGCGTTGCTATCGTCGAGTTCTCCTTCTTGCTTGCGGTACCGGTTATGGCTGCGGCGACGGGACTTGATCTTCTTAAGAGTGCCGGCACCTTCTCTTCGGCCGACTTTGCGAACCTCGCTGTCGGATTCGTCGTCTCCTTCGTCGTAGCACTTATATCCATTCGGTTCCTTCTTCAGTATGTACGGAAGCACACGTTCATACCGTTCGGTATCTATCGCATCCTCGCCGCGCTCGTCTTCTTCCTGCTCGTCTTTTAGCTAACCTCGTACTCCCATCCTGGTTGCCAGGCTTTTGTATTCCTCCAATCCTCGTCTATCGCTTGCTGCCAGGTCTTGCCTTTAAGCAGCACATCGAGCGCGAGCTGTGGTCCTTGGTGCGCCACGATTGCTATGTGCTTTCCTTCGTATCCCGCTTTTAGATAAGCAAGGAAATCAGATATGCGGTTCTCAACATCCCGGTAGCTCTCGCCGTTCGGGAACGGTGTCTCAACATACTCTTTCA
>CAZNDC010000002.1:25336-29397 GCA_964571755.1 uncultured Candidatus Saccharibacteria bacterium | reverse complement strand
AGCGCTTCTCTTATAGTATTGACCTACTCCACCTATAGCTCAGTTGGTAGAGCAACTGCCTCTTAAGCAGTGGGTCCCAGGTTCGAGCCCTGGTGGGTGGACACGAAAAGGGAACGAACAGACACTGCTCGTTCCCAAGGATGCCGGGATGGCGAAATGGTAGACGCGCCTGCCTTAGGAGCAGGTTCCCTCGGGAGTGGAGGTTCGAGTCCTCTTCCCGGCACCGTTAAACAGAAACACCACAACCTTTGGTTGTGGTGTTTCTGCGTTGTAGAGCTATGGCGTGCCTACCGTTGCCTTGATAAGCGCGAGAATGCCATTGGCACCGAAAATGATTACAAGACCGATGATGCCCCAGAGCATGTGTTGCTGGCCTGTCTTGCGCTTCGCTTCGTCATCAGAGTTAGCGATGAAATTGAATACACCCCATATAAAAACCACAAAGGCGCCGAGCGCGAGCAACGTGATGATCGGCGTCAGTATCGCGTCCTGAACCTTTACGAGAAAAGCTTGATACGTCATGCGTTCATCATAGCAGAAACCCGCACCGAGGCGCGGGTTTCTGCACTACTGCCAGAGGGGAAATTAGTTGACCTGGACGCTCGGCGTAACGTCTCCTACTGGAGGCGCGGTGTTCGTAAGCTGGAACGTACCGCGGAGGATATTCACGAGACCCCATACAGATACCATGACGAAGAACCCGATGATGCCCCAGAGCATGAGGGACTTGCCCTGCTCACGCTTCTCCTCATCATGCCCACCAGCAATGAAGTACTGGAATACTCCCCAAATGAACACGATGAAGGCGACGGCAAATACAAGCGGGACGAGTACGGAGTTGATAAGCGAAATGATTCCTGCTCCAATCGTACCGACGTTTGTTCCTACAACCTGTGCGGAAGCGAACATTGGGAGAGCCAAAGCAGCGAGAATATAACCGAGTTTCTTCATAGGTAATGATTACGAGTAACGCGATGGCGTATCACTTAAGGATAGACTTAAATGAAGGCGAGTCAATAGACGCTTAGATTATATGTGGAAAACACACTCCCGAAAGGCTACGGGGAAACGCCCGGGAACTTTGGAATTGGCGGTGGCGTACCATTCAACATGAAGGTGCCGGCTATGAGGTTGACGAGTCCCCAGACTGATACCATCACGAAAAATGCCACGATGCCCCACATAGCAAGCTTCTTGCCTTCCTCGCGCTTCTCTTCATTCGCTCCTCCTGCAATGAAGTACTGGAAGATACCCCAGATGAACACTACGAAGGCGACAGCGAAGACGAGCGGGATCAGTGTGGCCTCGATAAAACCTTTGATGCTTGTAAGACAAGCTGAAAGAGTAGTACCGCAGGAAATATCGCCTGGCGCCGCGTAGGCGGTTCCAACCGAGAGGAAAAACGTGAGAGCGAGGAAGAATAGGGCGCGAATAGTCATAGTGTTAGCGTAGCAGGCAAATAATAGAAAAGGCGAGATTATACACTTCCGGGAAGAATTGAGAGGAGGAGCCGGACGAGTCCCCAGACCGAAAACATAACCACGAAGCCGATAATGCCCCAGATCATAAACTGCTTTCCCTTCTGGCGATGCTCCTCCCCGCCGAAAAAGAAGAACCGTACCATCCCTATCAGAAATACGATGAACGTCAGCGCATAGATAAGAGGCACCACAGCACCATTCACGAACGTTACAATCGACGCCGTAAGCTCCTTCAAGGATGCGGCATACGCAAGCGCAGGAACGGCGAGAATGAAGGAGAGACCTGCAAAAAGAAGCGTGCGCATATCTACTTCAGGCTTTCAACCGTGCCCTGAATAACAAGACCGAGGGTCTTCGCTCCGAGAAGTACGAGTCCTCCGATCACCGTCCACATAAGCGCGCTGCGGGCGCTCTTAAGCTTCTCCTCATTGCCCTGTGCTACGACGAACTGGAAGCCTACATACACAAGTGCGAGCACGAGGAGGATAGTACCGAGATTCACAACCGCATCGAGGATAGCGTTCATGAACGCAGGCAAATCAGCTATCTTGCCGAGCGGATTCTTGAGACCTGTCTCTCCGGCACCAGGAGCTGGAGGCTCTACCGCATGCACCGGTGTAGCAAGCAGGAACAGAGCAAGCGATGCCAAGACAGAGCGTGCAAGATATCCGATGGTGTGCATAGAAGATTATTTAAGTGCTGCAGTAAGCGCCTGATCCGCAGAATAGAGTGCGCCGGTGACAGACTCTCTTCCACTTATGATATTCCCTATCATCGCAGCAAAGATGCGATTGGTCTCGAGCGGCTCTGGGGAGAGCCACGCTTTCGCAATCAAGGCTTCAGGGAAATAGACCGGCTCATACAGGTCGCCAGATGCAGGCGTCAGGAGCGTGCGCTGCGCTGGCACCATACCGAGCCCATGCGCAAGAAGCGGAAGCGCGTTCTTATCCGTCAGCGCCATGGCGGCTCGCATCGCGCCTGAGCTATTCTTCGAGGACTTCGGTACAGCGAATGCGTAAATGTTGGCATACGCTACTCGCGTCGCCGAAGTAGCAGGAGACGGGGATGGGGCCATATCGAAATCAAGGTTTGGGTTCGCTTCCGCTATCTCAGCACGCTCAGACGCAAATCCAAGATAGAGGCCTAGATCGCCCGCGAGAAATGCTTCCCGGCTCTTTGGCAGAGAACGGTTCCATGAATAGACGGTCTTTCCGGGATTCGCGAACTCCGTGTAGAAGTTGAGGGCGCTTTCGGCAGGTTGTGTACCGAACTGCGACGTGTCGACGCGCGTAAGGGTCGACCGATAGCCGGTCGTGCTGTTTTCAATGATGGTATAGCCCGATTGCAAGAATAAGAGCGAGAGGATGCCGCGCGCATTATCCACGTTCTCATAGGTACCGAGCGCGATAAGGCTTCTCGTTATGGTCTGTGCTTCGGTCTGGCGATTAATCGCTGCTGCGAGTCCGGTTACCGCTTCCCAGGTGGACGGTGGACGGGCAGCACCTGCAGACGCTAGGACCGGACGATTGTAATAGAGCATGAGCGGATCAATCACGAACGGTATGCCGTATGTGCCTCCGGTCGTGAGGAAGAGCTCGCTAATCGGGAGATACGTGTCACGGAACTTGCGCTCAGAGAGCGACGAGGACGGAATCAGGCCGAGCTTGTTGCGTGCTGCAAGTAAATCTTCCTGCGAAACAATGATGAGGTCAGGTCCCTGACCGGATGCGATCGCTTCAGCAAGATCATCGTTAAACGTCTCACTGCTGCGCTGTACGTACGAAATACCGATATACTCCGGACGGCCCTGCTTAAGAACATTGAGGTTGTTCGTTATTGACGTTGCCGGAAGTGTTCCCCAAATAACCACCGTGCCGAGCGGCTTTACGCCATTCGTAAATCCCTGGAAGTTCGCGAACAGGAAGAGCCCGAGAAGCGCGATAGCCCCGAAGATGCCCATGACCACGACCTGGAATGTCTTGAGATTTGCCATGCTACGGTGCGGTGAATACGATGGAGTAATGATGCGGGCCCGCACGGAAGTCCTTCACCTTATGGAATCCTCCGGTGATGAACAGCTCCTCCGCGACGTGCTCTGAGACTACGCGGTGCGGGAGCGGCCCCATGCCGCCATAGGCACCCGCCCAGTCGATAACGAGCAGACGACCACCGGTCGTGAGGATACGCTTAATCTCCGCGATCGCACCTTCTCGATGATCAAGCTGGAAGAGGGTGTTCGAGAGGATAACTGCGTCGAGCGACGCGTCGCGCAGCTTCGTGCCTCCGAGTTTCTCAAAGTTTCCCCACACAGTCTCGACGTTGCGGAGTCCGTGTTCGAGCGCCATATCCTGGATGCGCTTCAGGATGTCTTCCTGGATATCAACAGCATAGACTCGCCCGCTCTCGCCGACGATGTTCGCGGCCGCTATAGCATAGTGCCCGGACCCTGCTCCGAGGTCTCCTACCTTCATACCTTCGCGAAGGCCGAGCTGAAGCACATTGCTGCGCGGATCACTGAAATTCATATGCAAAGTATAGCAAGGAGCGCTCGTATATAGCGGCGCAATCAACAAAAGAAAA
>CAZNDC010000002.1:8784-25236 GCA_964571755.1 uncultured Candidatus Saccharibacteria bacterium | reverse complement strand
ATCGTCAGAGGAACCTTATCGAACGTCTGCATCCTTGTCTCTGATACCTCTTCACCCGCATGCAAATCGTTAAACGCGCGGACTCGGTTCTGAAATTCCCCTTCTGGAATATTTAGTTCAAAAATGGCATCGAACTGTGCGACATAGCCTGGAGGAAGTGCTTCGTACAAAACCTCAAGAAGATCCCGACGCTTCTCGCCTTCAGGGTTATCGAAATGGGGAAGTCTGTTTAGGTTCGATCCGTTCATAGAGAAAGTATAGCTCTAAAGCGCCACCATCGACGCGATCGAATCCCCTTCGCGCATCTTCATGATTCGGACGCCCTGGGTCGCGCGCGAGAGCGTCGGAATCTCTCCTGCCGAACAGCGGATGACCTGACCCTTCTTCGATATAACCACGAGCTCCTCAGTTGCAGCTTCGCTTCCGATCAAAACCTTGGCGCCGATGATCTTGCCGGTCTTTGAGGTTACCTCTGCAGTCTTGATACCCGAGCCGCCACGTCCCTGAACCTTGTACTCAGAGAGGGCGGTCTTCTTGCCGTATCCCTTGTCCATGATAACGAGGAGGGTTGCTCCCTTCGCGTCAGCAGGCACGACTTCTGCCGAGACGATCGTGTCCCCCTTCTTAACCGTCATACCGCGCACGCCGGCAGCGGTGCGGCCCATGGCGCGCGTCTCGCTCTCATCGAAGCGGATGGACTGACCTTCTGCTGTAACTATCGACACCGAGTCGCCTGGAGCTGCCAAGTGCGCGGAGACGAGCTTGTCGCCGCCCTTGAGGGCGATTGCGATGATGCCCGAGCGACGGACGTCCGCGAAGGACTTCGCTTCCACCTTCTTGATAGTGCCCGCTCCCGTAACGAGGAACACGGAGAGCGTGTCGCGCGCACCACTGCCTTTCTCCATCTTTGGCATTGCAAGCACTGAGGTTACCTTCTCGTCGGCGGCAAGTGAGAGGAAGTTCATAATGCTCTTTCCCTTGGTAGCGCGCTTTCCTTCCGGAAGTTCGTACATCTTGAGTTGGTATGCCTTGCCGAAGTCCGTAAAGAAAAGGAGGTCGGCGTGCGCGGTAGTCGCAAGGAAGTGCGTCACCACGTCCTCTTCCTTGGTCGACATGTCGATAACGCCCACGCCGCCGCGCTTCTGCACTTTGTACTCCTCGGGGTTGGTGCGCTTCACGTAGCCGCCTGCAGTAAGGACGAGCACGGACTCCTCGTCAGCGACAAGATCCTCTACGGAGATATTCTTCACGCCACCCTTCACGATCTTTGTGCGCCTATCGTCGCCGTACTTTTCGCGGACCTCCACGAGCTCGCTGCGCACTACGGCAAGAATATTCTTGTCAGACGAAAGGATCTTCGTGAGCTTCTTGATGATTTCTTGGATCTCAGCGAGTTCCTCGTCGATCTTCTTGCGCTCGAGACCCGAGAGGCGCTGGAGGCGCATCTCAAGGATCGCAGCCGCCTGAATAATGCTGAAGCCGAACTTCTTCTGGAGGTTTGTGGACGCAGTCGGGGTATCGGCAGACTTCTTGATGATGGCGATGACCTCGTCGATATGATCGAGCGCCTTCGAGAGTCCGAGCAGGATGTGCTCGCGTTCCTGTGCCTTCCGCAGCTCGTACTCGGTACGCTTCTTCACCACCTCGCGGCGGTGTGCCACGAAGGCAGTGAGCATGCCCTTCAAGGAAAGCGTCTGCGGCACGCCATCAACAAGCGCGAGCATGTTGTAGTGGAAGGTGCTCTCGAGCTCGGTGTATTTATAGATGTTGTTGAGTACTGCCTGAGGATGCGCAGTTCCTTTGAGCTCCACTGCGATGCGGATATCCGCTGCAGACTCGTCGCGCAAGTCACGGACTCCTTCAAGTTTCTTGTCGCGCACGAGGTCGGCGATGCGCGTGATGAGGTCGGCCTTGTTCACGCGATATGGAATCGACGTAATAATGATGGACGTTCCCTTCTTCTCTTCGACAATGTCGGCTTCGCCGCGCACGACAACGCCGCCACGACCGGTTGAATAGGCGTGCTTTATGTCGGCCTGGTTAAAGGCAACCGCGCCCAGAGGGAAGTCAGGTCCTTTCACGAACTCAAGAAGATCGTCTACGGTCGCGTCTGGGTTGTCGATAAGGTGCGTCGTTGCGTCAACAACCTCACGCAGGTTATGTGGCGGGATGTTGGTCGCCATACCAACGGCGATGCCGAGCGTGCCGTTAAGCAGGAGATTCGGAATAGCGGCCGGGAGCACGGTAGGTTCCTGCTTGGTCGAATCGAAGTTCGGTACCCAGGACACCGTGTCCTTTTCAAGGTCGCGAAGCATCTCGTCCGCGAACTTCGACATCTTCGCTTCGGTATAACGATATGCAGCAGGCGGGTCTCCATCGATTGAACCGAAGTTTCCCTGCCCTTGTACGAGGAGATAGCGCGTGGCAAAGTCCTGCGCGAGCTTCACCATCGCGTCGTATACGGACGCATCTCCGTGCGGGTGATACGAACCCAGCACCTCTCCCACTACGGTAGCGCTCTTCCTAAACTTGGCAGAAGGCGTGAGGCCCGTCATGCGCATCGCGTAGAGGATTCGGCGGTGCACTGGCTTCAATCCGTCGCGCACGTCAGGCAGCGCACGAGCCGTGATAACGGTCATGGCATAGTCGATATACGACTGACGCATCTCGGTCACAATCGAGTGATCGATGATATTGATGTGCGGTTCTGCTGCCGGCTCCGGCGTCGTTACTTCTTTCTTTGGCATGCGCTAAAAGGGGATCACGGTCTTATCGGTATCGTTGTCTATCTTCGTATCAAAGGTGGTTACGGTGCGGCTCTCGACCGTCGTGAGCGTAGGCTCGCTCGAGGTTGCACCTGTAGCTGCGCCCACCGCTCCCATGAGCTCGGAAAATGCCGACTTCGTCTCGGCGAAGGTCTCCGCTACGCGAGGCTCGCCATCAACAACCTCGGGGGCTGCCTGTTTGAGCGCGAGGTTTCCTGAGGTTGCGAGCGTCGTTACCCAGACAAGCGCAACGAGCGCGGTCACGCCTGCAGACGTAACAAAGGCGATGCGGTGCCGAACGTGCTCGGGTTTCTCGCGCAGACGGTCAAGATGATGCTCGATGGACGCCATAGCTAGGGGGTTATAACGATGATAGCACCCTCTTTCTCCGCCGCGTCCTTCTTCTTAAGGGTGAGCTTCTCAACCTTCTCAGCATCCTTGCTGCCCTCCTCTTTAAGGAAGGTTTCGAGCGCGCCAGCGTCGCCCATCCCGCTCCAGTGCATCGGTATGATGATGCGCGGCTGAAGTGAGACTGCGAGCTTCGCAGCCTCAGCTGGAGAGAGCACGCCGTCCCCGCCTACAGGAACGAAGAGGATATCAATCTCGTCGATGGCTTCGCGCGCCTCGTGCGAGAGGACCTGATCGGAAAGCGCGCCGAGGTGCACGAGCGTCATGCCCTCGAGCGTTACGGCGTATACCGTGTTCACGGTATCTAACTGCCCCTTTGGTGCCACGTACTGGCTCTTCGTGAGGAAGCCCTGGATGGTGACACCCGAGTGCTCGTACTCGCCGGGTCCTGTTATGGAGAACGGCTCCTTGCCGCCGAACGAAACTTCGTCCACACCATTCATGTTTGGATGGTTTCGGCTCGAAAGTGCGATGTCAGCACCAAAGCGTACGGCCGGGAGCGTCCCTCCTTTCGAGATTGGATCAAAGACGAGCGTGAGGTCGCCGAAGGTGACCTTGAAGCACTGTCCGCCGTGGTGGGTGATGACCATGTTCTCTTCATTATATAGCAGAAGGGAGGCTGTGCACAGGGAAGTCGGGGCGGTTAGGAGGTCTTCAGTGCTAGAGTTTTTATGGCACGGGAGATGTCCTTTGCCGGAAGCTGGCCTGCTCGGGCGACTGCCGGTTCATTCCGGGTTACGGTGTATGCGCACCGATTCGACGGGCCAGCTCCCTACCCTTTCCACTCGCCTTCCCCAGGGCGAGTTTTCATCATTATATTTGACGTTTCTATACTTAAGTGTTATTCTTTATATACCTGGCAGCCCTACGCTTTCGCGTAACGGAACGAGCTAGCGATTCTTGGAGGCTACATGAAAGTCAGAAAGCCCCAGGCTCCCAAGAACGCAAAGGTTCTCGGGCTGCCGCGCGACGATGAGTTCGTGTTGCATGGGGATGGTTCGCCTCCCCATGACACAGTCCGGGAGCGTCAGATGGGAGAAGAGGCTTTTGATCCTCTCTTCATCGAGCAGATGATGGGCTGACGCTTCCTCGCCCTTTCCAAACCCTTCGCCACGCGGCCTGGGGTTTTATTTTTAGGCTCTACGTGCTACAACTTCCCTATCGCGAGGGCGCATATAAGCCGCGAACGGGCTATCCCTGGCATGTCGCAAGATAGCTAGTACCCGTCGCACAGAGCGCCCCGCCAATTACATACATGCCTGAAGAGACTGCTGCGCCGGTCTTGGAGCGTTCCGCTCCGCCCGTCGTCTCTACCGTTACTGTTGATCCCGGCCATCCGATGGAGGGGATGATTGATTCTATTGCTACTCCCCCACGCGAGGGCGACCTCGTTGAGGGAACCATCATCGAGCTCGTCCGTGGACGCCTTTATGTTGACCTTCCTCCCTTTGGAACGGGCATCATCTACGGACGCGAATACCTGAACGCTGCTGACGTTCTTCGCAAGGCAAACCCGGGCGATATGATTAGCGCGAAGGTTGTCGATGCCGCTGGCCTCGACGGCTACATCGAGCTCTCTCTTAAGGAGGCTCGTCAGGCTGCTATCTGGAGCGAAGCTGAGCAGGCTATCGCGAGCCAGTCGATCTATACGCTTGCCGTTGAGGAAGCAAACAAGGGCGGACTCATTCTCTCGTGGCAGGGCATCCAGGGATTCCTCCCAGCATCCCAGCTCACGAAGGAGCATTACCCACGCGTTCCTGAGGGCGACAAGGACAAGATCTTCTCCGAGCTTCAGAAGCTCACGGGCACCATGCTGTCGGTCCGCATCATCACGGCGGACGCGAAGGAGGGCAAGCTCATCTTCTCTGAGCGCGCAGGCGACGAGGAGCACGAGAAGGCATCCCTTATCGACAAGTACCAGGTTGGCGACGTTGTTGAGGGCGAGGTTACGGGTGCCGTTGACTTCGGTGTCTTCGTGAAGCTCGAGACCGGACTTGAGGGTCTCGTCCACATCTCGGAGCTTGATTGGGGCCTCGTTGAGGATCCTCGCACACTCTTCAAGGTTGGCGACACCGTCCAGGTGAAGGTTATCGAGGTTAAGGACGGCAAGGTGTCCCTCTCCGTGAAGGCGCTTAAGGAAAACCCATGGAAGACCGCGCAGGACCGCTACAAGAAGGGTATGGAAGTCTCGGGTGTCATCATCAAGTACAACAAGCACGGCGCGCTCGCCTCGATCGAGGAAGGTGTTGCAGGCTTGGTGCACATCAGCGAGTTCGAGTCCCCGTCCGCACTGCGCGATGCGCTCGAGCTTGGAAAAACCTACCCGTTCACCATCACCCTGTTCGAGCCGAAGGACCAGCGAATGACGCTCGCCTTCGCAGATGCGAAGAAGAAGTAGCACTAGGTAAAGAAAGACGCCCGGGACCATCTCAGGTCTCGAGCGTTTTTTGTTGCGTCCATCGGGTATCACCCCACGCTTGGAGAGCAGACGTGTAGACTCGCGAGTCGGCTTCCAGATGCAGGCGATACTCCTTGGCTACCAGGTCGGCGAAGGTGCCAACGTCAGGGTCCTGGGAGCGCACGAGCTTGAGGTATTCGTGCGCTTCCTTGCACGGGCGGACGTAGTACCAGGTCTTGCGCGAGTAAAGGTCGCCATGCTGCTCGATGAGAGTGAAGTCCTGCGCCATCTCCTTGAGACGGCGGTCAACCGTTTGGAGGAGCGTATCTCTCCGATCTCCGTGAAGGAAATGGGAGATCTGCTCGCCAGCTTCCCGGGAATGCAGGTACGCGCACACCTTCCACCGTTCTGCGATGGTCCACGCCGCAAGCAACATGCGCACCGGCGGGAAACCTTCAGCGACGGACCAGGTGCGGGTCCACCGCTTGTTGCGTTTCCTCTGCTGCGAGGAATAGACGAGGACGCATGCGGCGAATGCCGCGCGGAAGTAGAGACGGGGCGTTTCGTCGAGATCGAGCGATTCGTAAGCTGACATCACTGACCCCTTTCGTGGCCACGGATCTAAAGACGATCCGCACGTACCATACCGTAAAACTGAGGAATGTGAAGCTACTTGGTATTGGCGAAAAGCATCGCCTTCTCGATGCCGTCCGTAACGAATATCCGTGCCGCCTCAACACTCTTTGCGAGTGCTTTCTTAAGGAGCGCCTCCTCGCCTGGCTTGAACTTCCCGATGACGTGATTCACCACCTGTTCCTCGCCTGAAACCTTCTTGATGCGGCCTTTTGGGGTTGCTCCTGAGATGCCAATCTTTATCTGTGCGAAGTCCTTGGTCTTAAGTGCCCGCATCACGCTCTCGACACCCTTATGCCCTCCCGCTCCCCTGCCGTAGCCGGTCATCTTGATTATGCCGAGCGGAAGATCGAGATCGTCGCGGATAAGGAGAAGCTTCTTTGCAGCGGGCTTTGATTTAACGAGCGCGAGTGCAGTCTTTCCGGAAAGGTTCATGTAGACCTCCGGGAGCGCGATTATCGTCTTGTTCTTGCCGAGCATACTGTCGGATACGGACGCCTGTGCGCTCTTCTTGAGTTTGAATTCAGGAAAGCCTTCTTCATCTGCGAGAAGCTCTGCTGCCATGCGCCCTGCGTTATGCCGGGTATTCGCATATTCGCCGCCGGGATTGCCGAGGCCGATGATTACGTGTGCCATTAGTGTTAATCATAGCAGAATCAGGAGATATACTTCCCTGTATGCTTTCGTTCTTAGAGTTTAGAACTATAGGATATTTTACGCCCCTAATTCAGATATTTTTAATCTGCGTTCTCCTTTTATTTGCGATTTTCACTCAATACAAGGAGTACAGACGCACAGGAAAGACTTACGGAGCATATCCGTGGAGAATCTCGACCTTTCTTTCCAGTATCTATGAGGAGATAATCTTTAGGGGCTTCATTCTATTTGGTCTGCTATCCATAGTTCCTTACATCTTCTCAATCGTTATTTCATCAGCGCTTTTTGGAATTTGGCATCTAAAAAATTACAAATGGCTCAGGAGACCTGAACTGATTTCACAAGTTGCTTACACTGCATTTGTCTTTGGTCCGCTGGCTTGCGTACTTACCATAGCGGTTAATACAATCTGGCCCGCAGTTATTGTGCATTATGTAGCTAATATTTTGGCTGATGCATGGAGAAAGAGGAGACTTTAGACAGAGTTTAGATTTAAAAAGTTGACGTGCAGTTTCAGAGGAATACAATGCCCGCATGAAAGTTCTTGGATCGGCGTTCCGTGAGATTATCACCTTCGTCGTCCTCGCCATCGTTATCGTCATCCCCATACGGCTTTTTGTTGCGCAGCCGTTCGTTGTCGAAGGTGATTCTATGCATCCGACCTTCGAGAGCGGCGATTATCTCATCGTCGACCAGCTCTCATACCGCCTCGCAGACCCGAAGCGCGGCGATGTCGTCGTATTCCGCTACCCGAATAACCCTTCGGTCTTCTACATAAAGCGTATCATCGGTCTTCCTGGCGAGACCGTGCATATCGATCGGGGCGCCACGACCATAACCAAGACCGACGGAACCGAGATTACCCTCGACGAGTCCTATGTCGTAGCCGAGGACGCCACCTACACTCGCGAGCTTCCGCTTGGGCCTGACCAATTCTTCGTCATGGGAGACAACCGGCCGCGCAGCTCCGATTCCCGCACCTGGGGAGCGCTGCCACGTGAGGACCTTATGGGTCGTGCATACATACGCCTTCTTCCTGCCGGATCGTTCGGCGTACTGCCGGGCGCCGTTTCAGAACTTCAATGACCACTACCCGTACCGCTTCGCTCCAGCCGAGCGACATCTTGAAGCGCTCGCACGCTATCGGTACGTATTACGGATTCGCCCCCTTCTCCTCGCTCGCCGCAGCCAAGCGCGGAAGCGGCTCGAAAGGCCCTATGCCAGACAACATCGTGCTCGAGGGCCTTGAGCCGGCAGCACGCGACGTCGTTAACCTGCTTAAGCAAGTGCGCGATGCGGGACTCACCCCGTCAGCGCTCCAGCCATTGTTCCTCTGGCACACCAACGCCGCCGCTGGCCGCCCAACCCCAAAGCAGATTGTTATCCAATTCCATATCCTCGGCGTCGAGCACGCTATCGGCGATGCGGTCCTCATCCGCGCCGTCCGCGCGCTCATAACCGATCTTGCCAAGAGCGAGCCACACCTTAGGCTTAACAGCATGGGAGACAAGGAGACCCGCAGCCGCTATGCGCGCGAACTCACGCATTTCTTCCGCAAGCATGGGGCTGTGCTGCCTTCTAACTGCGTCGACTCCGCCAAACGCGGCGACGTGCACGAAGCAGCTGAGCTTCTGATAAGCGCCAAGGAGGAGGGTGAGACTATCCCATCCCCGACTGATCACCTCTCCGAAGCAAGCCGCAAGCATTTTGAGGCCGTGCTCGAGTATCTCGAGAACACCGACACTCCGTACGAACTCGCACCAAACCTCCTTTCCCGCGGGAACTCCTGGGCAGAGACCTGCTTCGACCTTTCCATGCCCGAAGGTGGCGCGCACATTTCTGCATGGGGCTCCCGATACAACGACCTCGCGCGCTCCTTCTTCAAGACTCCGGTACACTCCATCGGTGCGGTTATTCGCATCACCACTGACGTGCGCGATACAGTGCCTCCCATCAAGGACAAGACTTCTCCGCGCTTTGTGTTCGTGCACATTGGCGACGAAGCCAAGCGCGAGAGCATGAAGATGGCTGATGCGCTGCGGCATGCCCGCATACCACTCACACAAGCCATGGGCGTCGCGTCCCTCTCCGAGCAGATGCGCCTCGCCGAGGACCTGAATCCGCAGTACCTGCTTATCATGGGCCGCAAGGAGGCCCTGGAGCGCTCTGTTATCCTCCGGGAGCGCGCGACCCATACCGAGACCTTCATTCCGCTCGATTCCCTTATCGATCGGCTCAAGGTTGTTGCATAACGCCAAAATTCCGGGGTTTTTCTATTATAGTGTTCTAGTCACCAACTGGCTGAAAGGGCCATACGAGATGACTCGTTCCTTGAAGCAGGGAAGCTTGCTCGCCATCCTAAACATCCTGTTTGGGATTATCGTGCTTGTCTTCTCAGCATTGATGGGCCTGCAGCTAACGGGTGTCCAGTTGCCTGTCGACCTGTCGAGCGGCTATGGCGCCCTGCACGACTGGGGCTTCTTCCTACTCAGCCTGGGTCTTGGCATCGCGATGCTGATGCATGCCTTTGAGGCGACACTTCGGCATCTGTTCAATCTGATCGCCGTGGCTGGCCTCATCATGTCGCTCATCAGTCACCTACGACACCCATAGGTTCTCATTCAGCCACTTTCCTGTGGCTGTTTTCATAGGAATTGCACCCTCACGCGCCCTATGATACATTTCCTCTATGCAAAACGCTGTACGCGTAGAGGTCAGTCGCGGTAAGAACGAAAGTTCCGCGTCCCTTATTCGCCGCTTCTCCCGCCGTGGCCAGGGCCTCGGTCTTGTCCGTGCCCTTCGTAAGCGCCGCTACTTCGCACGCACGAAGTCGAAGAATGTCGATCACATGCGTGCCATGGTCGCCGGAGCCCGCCGCGCCGACTACAACGAGCAGGTTAAGCTCGGCAAGATCGACCCAGCAGCTCGCCGCACTCGCGGACGCAAGTAGCTTCAAGCGCCTCTCGGCGCTTTTTGCTTTATCCTATGCCTTCAACGCTCGACATCCGCAATTTTACGAGGTCTTCGGTCCCTCGCTTCCCGTTTAAGGAAGCACTTAAGGCTACCCTTCCTGGATGGGAGCTGTCGCTCGCCTTTGCAGGAGAGACGCGCGCGAAACAGATGAACATGCAGCTTCGCGACAAGGACTATGTTCCGAACGTACTTTCGTACGAGAGCGGGATCAAGTCAGGAGAGATTGTTATCTGCCTCCAGATAGCGAAAGCGGAGGCGCCATCATACGGCATGAGCTACACCGAATTCGTCGGACTATTGTTTATCCACGGATGCCTTCATTTGAAGGGTGAGCGTCACGGGGCTACAATGGAGCGTAAGGAACGCTTGCTCCTCAGGCGCTTTATTAATTCGTCATCCGCACCCTCCAACAATGTCCCGACGAATCGCAACCGGAATAGACATCGGCACGCACCAGACGAAAGTCGTGGTGGTCGAGGAGGTGCAGGGACCCGACGGGCCTGAGCTCCACATCATCGGCACCGGCATCGCCGAGAGCCGTGGCATGCGCCACGGCTATGTTGTCGACGCAGAGGACGCAGCAGCGAGCCTGCGGCTTGCCCGGACCCAAGCAGAGCAGATTGCCCGTGTGCCAATCCGCAAGGGCTTCCTCGCCATAGGCGGAGTCTCACTCGACGAGGTGCGGGCAAGCGGGCAGTGCATCATCTCGCGAGCCGACCAGGAGATTACCGACCTCGACCTTGAGAAGGTGCTCGAGACCGCGCGTGAGGCCGCAAAGCCGAACTTCCTCAACCGCACCGTGCTCCATGAGATACCGCTCGAGTACCGCGTAGACGGCACCAAGATGCTCGGCGAGCCTATCGGTATCAAGGGGACCCGTCTCGAGGCTGACTACCTTTTCATAACGTGCCTTACCCAGCATGCCGACGTCCTCACCTCAGCGGCTGAGGCAGCTGATATAGAGATTATCGACCGCATGGCTTCCCCGCTTGCAGGCTCCTACGTAACCCTCACCAAAGACCAGAAGATGAAGGGCTGCGTTCTCGCCAACATCGGGGCCGAGACGGTCTCCATCGTGGTCTATGACGAGGGGCTTCCTATCTCAGTTAAGGTCTTCGCTATCGGCTCGACCAATATCACTGACGACCTCGCCCTCGGATTCAAGGTCTCGCTCGAAGACGCGGAGCGCCTCAAGCTGGGGAGGCTTGGCGGCGCAATGTACCCGCGCAAGAAGGTGGAGGAGATTGTGACGGCTCGGTTCCGCACCATGTTCGAACTCATCGACAAACACCTGAAAGTGCTCGGCAGGCGCGGCAGCCTTCCTGCCGGCATCATTATCTCGGGCGGAGCTAGCGGCCAGGGCTCCATCAGCGACATCGCAAAAGGCACGCTCAACCTTCCATCGAGGATCGCAGACCTCAAGGTGTCCGCCGACACAAAAGTCCGCGACGCGACGTGGGCCGTGGCGTATGGCCTGGCTCTCTGGGGACTCACCGGCGACACCGAGACCCCGAAGAAGCGCCCCGCGGGAGAATTCTTGGCCACGGTTCAGAAATTTCTCAAGCAGTTCCTCCCGTAGCCTGTTTTTTTACAGCACGATTTTTTACCTTGTCACTCTTTGCAGAGGGGCCTGTACTGGTATGATGAGGCAGATTCATTTATTAAAGGGCCATCTAGAGAGCAACCTATGTCCAAGCGCGTAGAACCAGAAGTCGAGACGTTTGCCCGCATCCGCGTGGTAGGTGTCGGAGGGTCAGGCAACAATGCCGTGAACCACATGATCAACTCCAAAGTGAAGGGCGTGGAGTTCATAGCCATTAATACTGACGCTCAGGACCTTCACCGATCGCTCGCGAAGCGGAAGATCCACATCGGCAAGAACCTCACGAAGGGTCTTGGCGCAGGAATGAACCCTGACCTCGGACGCCGCGCAGCAGAAGAGACGCGCCAGGAAATCCAGGAAGCACTCCAGGGCTCGGACATGGTGTTCATCACCTGCGGCATGGGTGGCGGTACCGGTACCGGCGCGTCGTCTATCGTTGCGAAGATTGCCAAAGAGATCGGTGCGCTCACGGTAGCCGTTGTTACCCGTCCATTCGCATTCGAAGGCGCTCAGCGTATGGAGATTGCCGAGCAGGGTCTCGCCGAGCTCAAGAAGGAGGTAGATGCATTCATCGTGATTCCGAACGACAAGCTTCTCGCTATCGTCGAGGCGCAGACTTCAGCAAAGTCCGCATTCGCGCTCTGCGATGAGATTCTCCGCCAGGCAGTCGAGGGTGTCTCCGACATCATCACGACCCCAGGAGACATCAACACGGACTTCAACGATATCAAGGCCATCATGGAAGGCGCAGGTCCTGCCCTCATGGGTATCGGTATCGCTGACGGCGATAGGCGTGCTCAGGATGCAGCGGCTCAGGCCGTCAATTCCCCACTCCTCGACGTCTCCATCACGGGAGCCAAGGGTGTACTCTTCGTGGTCGCAGGAGCCGACGATCTCGGCATCCTCGAGGTCCAGGAAGCTGCGAAGGTCGTGTCCGATTCCGTCGACAAGTCCGCAAAGGTCATCTTCGGTATTATGCGCGACGACAAGCTCAAGAAGGGCCAGATCCGCATCATTGTTATCGCTACCGGATTCCCGGAGGGCGATGGCGAGCACTCGGCATCGAGCATCGAGCGCTCCCTCTTCGCCATGGAGCCCGCTGAGAAAGAAGAGGTTCGCGGCAAGATCTTCAATGAGGTTCTGCGTCGTGACGAGTCGCTTCCGGAGCCAGTCCGGGAGAACATCCGCGAGGAAGCTGAGCTCGCTCCTAAGCAGGATAAGCGTCGCGAGGAGCCTGTAGTGACTGCAGAGCCACGCAACCGCCCGGAGACAGCTAAGACCGTCACCCCTCCTGAAGAAGAGGACGAGGCATGGGGAGCGATTCCTTCTTTCCTCCGCAGGCATAAGAAGTAGCGCCTGCCGAAATCCCCGCCCTTCCCGGCGGGGATTTTGCTATACTGCCCTCATGAAAGATCTCATCATTATCGGCGGCGGGCCTGCGGGCATCGCCGCGAGTGTCTACGCTGCCCGCAAGCGACTTACTACAGTTCTTATCGCCGAAGAAATTGGCGGACAGTCAACCGTCTCTGAGGGTATCGAGAACTGGATTGGGACAGTCAGGCTTTCTGGCGATGAACTCAAGAAGTCCTTCAAGGAGCACATCCAGGCCTATAAGGGCGACGTGCTCGAGATTGTCGAGGGAGACCGGGTAGAGAGCCTCACCCGGACCGAGGGCGGATTCTCGGTCTCAACAAGGGACGGAAAAACCTTCTCGGGTCGCTCGGTGCTGCTTGCCTCAGGAGCCGGACGCCGGAAGCTGATGGTTCCAGGAGCAGACAAGTTCGAAAACATGGGCGTTACGTACTGCGCATCCTGTGACGGTCCGCTCTTCTCGGGAGCTGATGTTGCTGTTGTGGGTGGTGGCAATGCCGGCCTCGAGACCGCTGCGCAGCTTCTCGCGTATGCGAAGTCAGTTACGCTCGTGCATCGACATGCGTCCTTCAAGGGTGACGCGATTACGGTTGAGAAAGTACTTGAGCATCCGAATATGCATGCCGTTATGAATGCAGAGCCAGTTGAAGTTACGGGCGATAAGTTCGTGAACGGCCTTACGGTGAAGGACCGTACAACTGATGCGGTTACAACGCTCCCGGTTACGGGCGTCTTCGTAGAAATCGGAGTTATCCCGAACACGAGCTACGCGAAAGACCTGGTTGCGCTCGATGAGATCGGACGCGTGATAACGAACCCGAAGAATCAGCACACGTCCGTGGAGGGCGTCTGGGCTGCCGGAGATTGCACTGACGAGCTCTATCACCAGAACAACATTGCTGCCGGAGACGCCGTTAAGGCGCTCGAGGATATCTACCAGTGGCTAATAATGCACTAGCTTAGTGGTGTACATAGAGATAGAGAAATACCCCGCCTGAGCGGGGTATTTCCTATTGTGCGTTGGTGGGGGTGCTTATGCAGCAGCCTCCTCGTCAGCCTGGGGCTCAGCAGCTGCATCATCTGCAGCTACATCAGCTCCCATATCATCGCCCGCAGGGACTACGTCCTCCTCTGGGTTCATGGTTGTGTCGTCGATCATGTTGATTTTGGTGGATGTCCCTGGTTTTCACAGAGTGAAAAACAAAGCCATCCAATACGATTGGCTGGCAATTCGACCTATGTATGAAGTTTAACAGAGGGGTATGAAAAGGCAATGAACCCTAGTGTCCATTCATATCCCATATGAGGGCGGCTACGTTGCGCGGCTTCCCTTCAAACGGGAGATGATGGTTGTCAAAGAATGGCATGGAGTTGCATTCGAGAATGCCGAGACGCTTCTGCTCCTTCCAGGAGCGGCTCATGTCCTCGATGATAAAGTCGAGGCCTACGATGGGTGCATTCAGTTCCTGCGCCACCGCTTCGAAGAGTGCAACATTGTCAGGATGCGTCTCGTCGGTGACGTCCACAGTTGTGCCGCCTACGCTCCAGTTGATCTTCTGATGGAGTGTCGCGCGAACACCTTCCGTGAGTACGCTCTCAGGGGTAAGACCCTGCCAACGGAGCTCCTCGAGGGCAGTCTCGTCAAGCTTGATTCTATGGAAATACGGGCCGCTTCTGGCTGGGTGCTCGTTAGCCTTTGCTACGAGCTCCTTGATGGTGCTTTTTCCGTCTCCTATGACGTGCGGCTGGTCCCGCCGAAGCGATGCTGCGAATACGCCGTCGACCACGGTTGCCCGGTATACGGAGCCCACGAGCTCTTCCTCGATCACAACCTTCGGCGCTACCTGTTTTGCAATATTGAATGCCCGCTCAAGCTCCTCTTCGTTCATAATATGGAGCGTAGTATGCCGAGACCCTGATCCTGAGAAGGGTTTCGTGATAACCGGCGGGACAAGCTCCCTAAATAGCTTCTTGGCTTCCTTGAGGCTGCCTGTTGCGCCTCCGCGCGCTACAGGCAGACCCGCAGCCCGGAACTTCTCTTTAAGGACGGCTTTGTCGTCCATCCAGGGAGCGCGATTAAGGTCTGAGTCTCCTGGGAGCGGAAGGCCTTCGTATGCGAGCTTCTTCCCGTTTGGAAGCTTCGCTACGAAGATGTTACGGGGCAGGTTGAAGAGCCGGAACTCGGTGATGCTGATTCCTCGCTCCTTAGCTTCGTTCCAAGTCATGAGGGCGAGCAACTGCGTGTCCTGGTCTGGCTCAGAGATACGCTTCGCCCAACCCCAGTCCATGAGCGTGTCGAGAATGTGCGGCGTTATCCTTCGCTCGACGCTGTATATTGCGCGCTCTATGGCACGCATGAACGAGTTAGGCTTCGCGATTGGGGCGAATATGCTGTCTATGACAATCCCGATGTAGGTCACCCGATGGAAAATGGCGCCATCTCCGCATTCCTGGCAGGGCTTAGGTTTCGGAAGGGGCATAACGCTCAGTATAGACGATTTGGTGTTGGCGGAGGCGGAGAGATTCGAACTCTCGATACCTTTCGGCATACCGGTTTTCGAAACCGGCGGAATCAACCACTATCCGACGCCTCCCGTTGGGGCACTATACCCCAATTTTGCGCACGTGTTTAGGGTTATTGAAGCCGATCGTCTTCGTATACGATGCAACATCATTTCGACGACGTAACCGCACATTCCTGCCCCATAGGGTCGGACGGTAGCCCTCCCTACCCAAAGCTTCGTAAACGAAACTTGTAAGTTCAGGCGAGGCACTGGTGAAGGCAATACAGGTAGAGGTATATTCCTTTCCTTTTACTCGATGGCGATCCTGGTATACGCAGCCGTCAGTATCGATCAGACCTCGTAGCAATGCTCTTGAATAATTGGTGTTATTAGTAACCCAAACAGGTATTGATATACCCTTCTTTATTTTGTTGCCGCAGGGCATGCCCATACCTTCCATGAAGCGACTGAACTCCTTGGATGAAACGAGAACCGTACAGGCGTTCTTGTCCCTTCTGAAGGAAAGCGCGGGGAGGATTCCGAACAGCTCCTTAATGCTCGCTCGTATGTAATGAGCGAGCTCAAGATCTGTATCCGACGAAGTCACTACAGACGCTTGATACTCTCCAATATGCCCGTCCCCATAAAAAATTCCGAGAAGTTCCGCCAAGGCTACCGAGGGCTGAGGAAACTTTATTTTCCTCAGTGTCCTGAACGCAGTCTTTCTCTTGCTATGAGTTGCAATAGAGCGTTCTCCACCACGCTTCCTGCCCTCAGCGGTACCAGGATTGCCATAAAGCTCGATTCTTCGCTTGCCACCCTTTCGAGCAATTGATGCGAGATGCGAGCGGTCCATACTGTATATTCTAATTTCGAGTAGATATATATCAACAGGTCAGCCGTGGACAGGTTTGTTTAAGCAAATAAAGCGTAGTAGCATGCTCATGCAATAGACGGTCCCATCGTCTAACGGTTAGGACGGGTCCCTTTCACGGACCAAATCGGGGTTCGATTCCCCGTGGGATCACCAAACATACTAATAGGCCGTCCTTCTGGACGGCCTATTAGTTTTAGAACCAAGAAACCAGAAACCGCTAGCTACTCATCTTCATCCTCGTCCTCGTCGTCATCATCTTCGTC
>CAZNDC010000002.1:1916-8684 GCA_964571755.1 uncultured Candidatus Saccharibacteria bacterium | reverse complement strand
CAGAAACCGCTAGCTACTCATCTTCATCCTCGTCCTCGTCGTCATCATCTTCGTCATCTTCGTCATCTTCGTCTTCTTCGTCTTCTTCCGCATCATTTTCACCATCGAACTCAATGACAGATTCAATGTCTGACTTAGTCAGATTGAGTCGATTCGAGAGCTCCGCAATGATGGCCGAGTGGTCTATGGTATTCAACACGAAACGAAATTCGTCGCCATTCTGCTCGACATCCACATGCGCCCTTCCTGCTTCAATCTCGACTTCTATTTCTAATTCATTCTTATCCTCGTCTTCATCTTCCTCGTTATCATCCTCGCAGAGGTTTCCTGTACCACTTGAATCACACTTCACCTCTATTTTAAGCTCCTGCTTCCCATCCTTTGTTTCCACTTCGATTTTGATGCGGGAACCAAGAAAATCAGAGGGGATACTGCCGGTAACACCTGCGGCTGCGAGAATCTCATTTATTTTCGCAAGAGTCTGGGGGCCGACGATGCCAACCTGTTCAAGCTTAAGCTTAGCCTGGAACCGCTTGACCGCATTTTCAGTGAGAGGGCCAAAAACGCCTGTCACGAGACCTTCAGGATAGAGGGTCGAGTCGCTCGCAAGCAACTTCTGAAGCGTCCGAACCTCCTCGCCCTGAGAGCCTGTTGTAAGGCGCGATTCGAGTCGGAGCTTACTAAGCTCCTGTCCAAGCACGGTCGTTCTTTCTTCCTGTGCTGCGAGCTGAGCTTTGAGCGCACTCACCTGCGCAAGGAGTTCAGTGATTCGCGCCTGAAGTGTCACATTCGCTGTGGCATCTACGGCTGCGTCACTCTGTGCGTTCACGTTAACTGCTCCCAAGGAGAGGGTCAGCACTGCTGCTAGTAAGGGGATATACACGTAACGCATAGAAAACTAATATAATTACTAAGTGGGCACTCTTTTTATTATACCAGGGGAATGTGCAGATGATTTCATATCAGTGCGTAGTGGCAGTATTGAAACCGACTCCCTTATCCCCATTAAAGACCGTGAATACCTAAGATTCAGTTCTCGGGCGAGAGCTGATCCAATAAGATCTACCATAGGTTATCAATACGGTTAGACTTAGCGTGACTTCAGCGCCCGTTCGAGCTCGCTCACACTGATACTCCCTTCCCGCAGGACAACGCGCCCCGTATCCGTACACGACACAATTGTCGAGGGTTTCCCTCCTTTCTTCTCCCCACTGTCTATTGCAAGCGCGATAGCGTCTGCGCGAAAGCCGAACTGTCCGAGTATCTCCGTAACAGTACCTAGAGTTGCTTCCCCGGCCCTGTTAGCGCTTGTGCTCGTTATTGGCTTCTCGAAGGCTTCGGCGAGTGCGAGACAGAAGGGATCGTTCGGTACACGGACGCCAATGGTTCGGTTGAATGTAAGGTCGTAGGATACACTCTTCTTCGCCGGGAGCACGAGCGTGAGCGGGCCCGGGAGGAACGCTTCAGCGAGTCGCCAGGCATCGTCATTCATTTCGGCGTACTCCTCGATAGACTCGATCGAGGGCAGCATGATGAGAATCGGCTTCCGCTTGTCCCTACCCTTCAAATCGCGAAGCGCGGCAACCGCGTCCTTGTCGGTCGCGTCCACGCCAAGCCCGTAGATCGTATCGGTCGGGTAAAGGATAATCTCCCCGTTGCGGAGTGCCTGAGCGGCCTTCTGAACGACTTCAGCGATGCCCGATTCTGCGGTTGTAACTAATTCCATGGCTTGAATGGTAGCTTCAAATACGGTATTGTGCGAACGTCCTGCGCGCTTAGCTCAGTTGGTTAGAGCGTCTCATTGACGTTGAGAAGGTCGGGGATTCGAATTCCTCAGCGCGCACCCAATACACATTACTTCTTTTGCGTACTTGCTATCCTTCTTTCTGGAAGGAGCTCCGCTATGGGCGTACTGATCGACAATCTTCAGGGCATTATCGATAGCCCTGCTACCCCGCTATGGATCTTGCTCATCATCGGCGCGGGTGCCGTATGGTACGAGATCCAAAAGTTTCTAGGACCAAATAGAAGATAGCCACAGCACCAAGCTCTGTGGTTTTTTTAATCCTCAAGAAACCCTCCTGCCTGATGGTTCCAGAGGTCGGCGTAGAGGCCGCCCTTCGCAAGGAGCTCGTCATGCGAACCGTCCTCAACAATCTCACCCTCATCAAAGATTACGAGACGGTCCATCGCGCGAAGCGTCGAGAGGCGGTGCGCAATAGCGATAACCGTCCTCCCTTCCATAAGAGTAAGAAGTGCCTTCTGCACCAAGACCTCGCTCTCGCTATCGAGCGCGCTCGTCGCCTCATCGAGAAGCAGGATGCGCGCATCCTTGAGGAGCGCTCGCGCGATAGCCACGCGCTGCCGCTGGCCGCCCGAGAGCTTCACGCCGCGCTCCCCGACCATCGTGTCGTATCCTTTCGGGAGTGTCTCAATGAACTCATGCGCCTGTGCCTGGAGCGCTGCGTGCATAATCTCCTCGCTCGATGCGAGCGGCTTCCCGTACGCGATGTTCTCGCTGATCGTCCTATGGAAGAGCGCGGGCTCCTGCGGCACAACTGCAATTGCAGCGCGCAAACTCTCCTTCGTGACACTCGTGACATCCTTGCCGTCTATGAGAATCGATCCGGCCGACAGATCGTAATGACGGAGCAACAGCTTCATCAGGGTCGACTTGCCTGCCCCACTCCTGCCGATCACGCCAACCTTCTGCCCTGCCGGTATAAGAAGCGAAAGGTTCTCGAAGACCTTGCGTCCATCGTATGAGAACGTGACATTATCGAGTGCTATCGTGCCCTCGGAGACCGGGAGCGGAGGAGCTTCCTTAGTATCAGCGACGTCATACGCTTGCGTAATCTCTTCAAGCGACTCTTTCACGGTACCCCAACTCTCAGCGAAGCTGTTGAACTGACTGCCGATGAAGGTGAGCTGACTCTCGAGAAGCGAGACCATCGTCAGGAAGAGAATCACGTCGCCCGGTGTGATGATGCCCTGCATGGCGAGATAGACGGCTGTAAGGAGCATCGCGCCCGTAAAGATGCCTTGGATGACGTTGTTGAGCACGAGCACCCACTCGCCATAGCTCCAGTTCCGTATGCCGAGATCACGACGGGTCGCGATGAGCTCCTTGATACGCGTCAGCTCGAACGAGCGGCGCGCGTACTCATGCACGGCGACGATGTTCGTAATGAGGTCCACCGACGCTCCGTTGAGCTTGGTCTCCGCAGCTTGAGCAGCGACCGAGCGAGGAACGCGCTTGCCGGCGAGGAAGATATTAAGCGGCGTGATGAAGACGAAGAGTGCGAGAAGGATGAGGCCCACAATCGGACTCGTCACGAAAACGATAACGAAACTTGCGATAACGGAGATGAAGAACGAGAGGAACTGCCAGAGCCATGCCTCCGTGAAGTCGCGCATGCCGTCCGCTGCCTGCTTAATCTTGTTCGAAAGCGATCCGGCGAAGCGGTCTGAAAAGTATTGGTGGCTATGGAGCGTGAGATACGAGGTGAGCGAGGCGCGCCCGGTCGCGCGTACCCCAGTCGCCCAGCGCATGCCTGAGAACCCGCTGCACCGCCAGAAGAGATTAACCGAGAGCGAGACGACAACGAAGACCACGACCGCACGCCAAAGCGTGACGTGGGATTCAGGCGTGAGGCTTATCGCCGAGTCGACGATAATCTTATAGATAAACGGTACGAACGCTTGCAGTACGCTCGCGAGGACGACGAACATGGTCGCGAGCGCGGCGGTCCGCCAGTGCGGCTTGCTCACAAAGAGAAAGAACCGCAACGGGTTCGTGGTTTGAGGAAGATTGTCGCGCCAGATGGACTTCATAAGCACATAAGTATAGCGCAGCAGGCCGTGAAGCATTCATGCTACGCTGTACGGCAATGACACGAATCGCACTTGTTGGCTCGCTCACGTTCGATCGCATCATGACGTGCGGTGGTGAATTCAAGGACTATTTCCTGCCTGAGATGCTCTCGAGCCTGAGCGTGAGCTTCCTTATAGACACCGTGACGACCCAGTTCGGCGGGACTGCCGGGAACATCGCCTATAACCTCTCGCTCCTGTCCTTGCCCTCTGAGATTATCGCGACCGCCGGCCACGACGCAGGCCATTACATCGAACGCCTGAAAGAACGCGGCATCCGCACGGACACGATAGCCATCGCGGAAGGTGCCCAGACTGCGACTGCGTACGTCATAACAGACGCCAAAGACAACCAGATCAGTCCGTTCGCGCCGGGCGCAGGCGCGCAGGCATATGAACGAACGTACCCCATCGCCGATGCCGCGCTCGTGATGGTCTCTCCGACGTCAGCTGACGATATGGAGCGCTTCCCGCGGGAAGCAAAAGAAGCGAACATTCCTTACTTCTTCGATCCTGGCCAGCAGACAACCGCACTTTCCCCCGAGACACTCCGCCTCGGCATTGAGGGTAGCCACGCACTCTTCGTGAATGAGTACGAGCTAGCGCTCGTTATCGAGAAGACGGGATGGAGCGAGCAGGAGATACGTGAACATGTCGACCTCTTGGTCGTAACGCTCGGGAGCGACGGTTCCAGACTCTGCACCAAAGATGGCGAGACGCAAGTCCGCGCCGTGTCTGCAAAAGCGGTCGACCCAACCGGCGCTGGCGACGCATATCGCGCTGGCTTTATAGCAGGATACTTGGCGGGTCTTTCGCACACACTATCCGCCCAGATTGGCAGCACGCTCGCGGCGTTCGCGGTGGAGAGCACGGGCTGCCAGAACCATGAGCCTGCCGTCGAGACCCTCATAGAGCGCTACGAAGCCTCCTATGGCGAGCCATGGCCGCTCTAGCGTATACTGATTCGTATTATGGAATACGATATCAAAGACATCAGCCTCGCTGATGAAGGAAAGAAGCGCATCGATTGGGCTGCACGCGACATGCCCGCATTAGCGGCAGTACGGGAGAGCTTCACTAAAGAGCAGCCATTTGCCGGCAAGACCGTGGCTGCATGCATGCATGTGACCGCCGAGACCGCGAACCTCATGCGCGCGCTCAAGGCCGGAGGAGCCTCCGTCGTGCTCTGTGCCTCAAATCCCCTCTCTACTCAGGACGACGTGGCAGCGAGCCTAGTCAAGCACGACGAGATTCCAGTCTTTGCTGTTAAGGGCGAGGACCACGATACGTTCTTCAAGCATCTCGAAGCCGTAATCGCGATGAAGCCGGACCTCACCATGGACGATGGCGCGGATTTGGTCTCTACCATCCACACCGCTCATCCTGAGCTTCTCGCAACTATTAAGGGCGGCACTGAGGAGACCACGACAGGTGTGATTCGCCTTCGTGCTATGAGCCGTGACGGCGCGCTCAAGATGCCGATCGTCGCCGTGAACGATGCGAAGACGAAGAACATGTTTGATAACCGCTACGGAACGGGACAATCGACCTTGGATGGCATCATTCGTGCAACCGACATCCTGCTTGCTGGGAAGACCGTTGTAGTTGCTGGCTACGGCTGGTGCGGACGCGGGCTCGCTACCCGCTCACGCGGTATGGGTGCCGACGTCATCGTCACTGAGATCGATCCGGTCAAAGCGCTTGAGGCTGCTATGGACGGATTCCGCGTCATGCCGATGATTGATGCAGCAAAGGAGGGCGATCTCTTCTGCACCGTCACCGGAAACAAGGATGTCATCACGAAAGACCACTTCCTCCTCATGCGAGACGGCGCCATGATTAGCAATGCCGGTCACTTCGACGTCGAGATTAATATCGGAGACCTCAAGTCCGTCTCCACCTCAGAAACCAAGGGCGTACGCAACTTCGTGGACGAGTATGTCGTTGGCGGCAAGCGCATCTACCTTCTTGCCGAAGGACGCCTTGTTAATCTCGCTGCAGCCGAGGGCCATCCAGCCTCAGTTATGGATATGAGCTTCGCAACGCAGGCACTCGCCTGCGAGTGGATGGCTGTCCAGGAGACAACGCTCGCGCCCGCTGTATACGAGGTACCAGAGACTATTGAGAACTCGATTGCGGTCGTGAAGCTCGCATCGATGCAGATAGGCATCGATATCCTCACGCCCGAGCAGACCACATACCTCACCAGCTGGCAGGAAGGCACCTAGGTTATATGCCCGGCCGCACAATCATCTTCTTCCATAAGAACTGCCCCGACGGGTTCGGGGGTGCGTATAGCGCATGGAAGAAATTTGGAGGGGCGGCTGAATATGTGGGTCTCAAGCATGGCGACATTCCGGACATTGATGTGTCAGGAGCCGATGTGTACTTCATCGACTTCTGCTATGGGAGAGAAGTGATGGATACGTTCGTAGCGAAAGCAAAGACGCTGACCGTGCTCGATCATCATGAAGGAATTGCAGAGGTCGTTCGCTCTATGCCGAACTACATTTTCGACGCGAACCGTTCTGGTGCGACCATCGCCTGGAGTTATTTCCATCCGGATACAAAAACTCCTACCCTCCTTACGCATATTGAGGACGACGACCTCTTCCGCTTCCTGCTTCCTGATACTCGGCCACTCCTTTCGTACCTTGAAGTCCGCCCGTTTGAGTTCGATGTCTGGGACGAGGTTGCAGCGACGCTCGACGACCCTGTGCTTAGCGAGACACTCTTCTCCAAGGCTCGTGTCTACGCGGAGTATTTCGAACTCCTCGCTAGTGTCGCTGCGGACCAGGCGAAGCTCGTCTCCTTCGAGCAGAAGAGCGATACACAAATCACCAAGATGGGCGTGGGGGTCACCGGCATCACCAGCGCCGGCGGCACCCTCCTCCC
>CAZNDC010000002.1:0-1906 GCA_964571755.1 uncultured Candidatus Saccharibacteria bacterium | reverse complement strand
GGCCCGGAGGATTTCGAGCGCCTCGCTGGTGTCGCTGCCGACCATGCGGATCTCGGCGCCTTCGAGGGATACTGTGGCTATTTTGTCAACGCGCACCCCATCAAGCCTATGAAATCCCTGGTTGGAAACCTGCTTGCGAAGAAGAAGGGGCCGCTCTCGCTCGTGGTGTCCTCGCACCCGAGCGGATACGGTGTCTCCATACGCGGAGACGGGACAGTCGACGTTGCGAAGATTGCCCAGAAGTACGGCGGTAACGGTCACCCGAACTCTGCCGGGTTCCTTATCGCACGCGAAGGACCGTTCCCGTGGACACGAATCGATGAAGCTCCTATCGATTGAGACTTCGTGCGATGAGACCGCGGTCTCTATTCTTGCGTGCAACGGGGACGAGCGCGACGCACGCTTCTCTGTACTCGGGAATGCGCTCCTGTCCCAGATAGACTTGCACCGAGAATACGGCGGGGTCTTCCCGATGCTCGCGAAACGTGAGCATGCGAAGAACCTTGTTCCGGTACTCGCCGCCTCACTCGAAGAGGCCGGATTATCCGTTCTAGCAACAAAGGAACTCTCTCCTGCTCTAGACGCGGAACTTTCTGAAATCCTAGCTCGAGAGCCTGGATTATTTGATGCTCTCCGAGCATTTCTTTCGACATATGAGACTCCTGATATCGACGCCATAACCGTTACGCATGGACCCGGGCTCGAGCCTGCGCTGTGGGTTGGAGTTAATTTTGCACGAGCACTCGCACTTGCATGGGACAAGCCGCTTATTGGCGTTAACCATATGGAAGGACACCTCATGTCTGCGCTCGCGAAAGCGAACGACACAGGATTCGAGATTAAGGACGTGGAGCTCCCAGTCCTCGGGCTTCTCATATCAGGCGGTCACACCGAAATCGTGACCATGAAATCGTGGCTTTCATACGAACTCGTTGGGCAGACGCGGGACGACGCGGTGGGCGAAGCGTACGACAAAGTAGCGCGCATGCTCGGCCTCCCCTACCCTGGCGGCCCTGAAGTCTCGAAGCTCGCTGAAGAAGCGCGTCTGCTTCCTAATGAACGTATGTTTAAACTCCCGCGTCCCATGCTTGCTGACCCACACTGCGACTTCTCCTTCTCAGGACTTAAGACTGCTGTTCTCTATTTGATCAAAGCCCGCCCCGAATTGAGCACGGAGGAAAAGCAACAGCTTGCGAAAGAGTTTGAAGATGCAGTTGCCGACGTACTTTTTGCAAAGACCTCCCGTGCACTCCTTGAAACGGATGCAAAGACACTCGTGCTTGGGGGCGGCGTCTCGGCGAATACAAACCTTCGGCGTGTATTTACGGAACGGATAGCGATAGAACATCCTGATGTGGAGCTTCGCATACCGGCATTCATGTTCACGACTGACAACGCGATTATGATTGGCATCGCTGGTTACTACCGCGCACTTAAGAAAGACTTTGCTGATGGAAGGACGCTCGAAGCGAACGGAAATCTGTCATTGATATAGAAAAAGCCCGCAGAGCAAGTCTTGGACTTTGGCTTAGCTGTAGAAGTCGTCATGACGAGGACTTTCGGATGGCGGGCTTTCCGCCGGGATGCCCGTGGGCTCGTCGGCGACTTCTTCCCAGGAACGATTGTCCCTGGCGGGAACGAGAGGGGTAGTATCCCCCGGTGACTTAGGAACATCGACCATCGGATACACCTCCTTCTATCAGATCGGGGCAAGTATCATACGAAGGACCCAAGATAGCAAGGCTCGTCCATAGGCAGGCAATTACAGCATATCTTTGCTATATTCATTGCATAATGGACGATAAATTTCTTAAGCCATACGATCCATCCGAGACCGAGTCCCGTATCTACAAGGAGTGGGAGGAGAGCGGCTATTTCAATCCGGACAACCTCCCGAACACGAAGG
>CAZNDC010000001.1:9748-29787 GCA_964571755.1 uncultured Candidatus Saccharibacteria bacterium | reverse complement strand
GTGCTGATACGTTACACCATATTTCTGCTTCAGTGCTGACGAAGTGTCATAGTCCACATCAAGTATGGTTAGTCCACTCGGAATATCCTTAAGGTTTGCCTTGATGTCTGCATCAACTTCGCGGCACGATGGGCACCAGCTTGCGTGGAAAAAGAGAACGACATCGCCGTTTGCGGCCATGGCAATCTTTTCTGCGCTGTACGTCTCATACGAACCAGCCTTGGACATTGCATCGGCCTTCTTTTCCATTACCCCCTCAGGCTTCTTCTGCTCCATGGCTGCACCGTTTTTTTCTGTAACCTCCTCCTGCTTTTCCATTGCCGTATCCTTGCCATTCTGGTTAGAGATAGCTAGAAAAGCCCCACCCACCATGAGTAGTGCGACAACACCGATAATAATTGACTTGCTCATAGACATGTAGGTATTACTAAATAACGATACCGAGAGTATAGGTGGCGCCGAAATCGATGTCAAGTTAGTTTTACACAGTCCTTACTGGTGATCGTCTAAATAGAGACAACTGGTAATCTTTGCGAGCGCTGTTACATCCATTTGGAAAATGAGGCCAGCCCGTTGTTCTTAGTCTCCTAATTAAACGGAACGTTTGTTTCAAATCATACTTCTTACAGCATTGCCTGCGGCGCGGGTCCGACCAATAGATCGTTCGAGAACTTCTTTCTTGCCGCACGGACCAAAGAGAAGATGGCTCATACTAAGAACGGTACACTTTTATACATCAGGAAGAAGATATGCGTATCCTTCTTTCTCCATATCTGTTTTGGGAATAAACCGTAACGCAGCGGAGTTTATACAGTAGCGTTTCCCGCCTCGATCAGCAGGCCCATCATCAAACACGTGTCCAATATGTGAATCCGCGTAGCGGGAGCGGACTTCAGTGCGCTTAGAAAAAGTACGAGTGTCTTCTTTTAGAGTCACCACATCAGGTGAAATGGGCTTCGCGAATGATGGCCAGCCAGTCCCAGAGTCGTACTTATCCTTTGAGAAATAGAGTGGTTCACCCGAGACAATGTCGACATAGATACCCACTTCATAATTTTTGTCGTAGTCATTTTTGAAGGGTAACTCTGTTCCGTCTTCTTGCGTCACTTCATACTGTTGTGGTGTAAGTACTTTACGTAGCTCCTCCTCTCGAGGCTTTACAAATGAGTTCCATGACAGAGCGTTAAATCTCGCTGTCTCCTTGGATACAGTTTCCACTTCAGTGGCTCCGGAGGTAGTGTTTTTCGAGGCAACAGGTTTAGTAACCCCACCCTGATTTTGAATATTAGCTTGCGTGAGCGCTCCTTCAGTAGATTTCTGAACACTAAATAGAAAAATAACTCCAATAGCTATTACCATTCCAGCGCAAGCAGTTATTATGTTAAATCTCATCAACGTATTTACTTTACTAATAGAAAACCCCCTACCTTCAGTATAGGAGGCGGGGGAATCACTGTAAAGTTAGTTTTACACAGTCTCTACTGGTACTCGTCTGAGTAGAAGCGGCTTGCAATCTTTGCGAGCACCATAACGCCGAGCGTAACGAGAATCCACGGATCAATCGCGTGAGCGAAGCCTTGAACAATAAGCGCGACAGTGAGCATGCCAATGCCGGAAAGGTAGGCAATGCGTCCAGCGTTCATCCGGTGAACAATTTCGCGTTCGTCGCCACCTTTTTCGTGCATAACGAATCCTGCAAAGACGGCGAGGAGTACGGAGACAGCAAGAAGCGTCGTCATCGCTGCCATCGGCGGCATCCACGGCGTAAGGTCAGAAAGAAGAACGAGAAGCAATACGAGCGCAACTGCTATAAAAATGTTGAGTGTTTTATTTTGCATGGCGAATTTTGAAAATATCCTCGACTCCAACTTTGAATACTAAGGCGATTTTAAGTGCGAGTAATACCGAGGGAGTATAATTTCCCTTTTCAATGGAAATAATCGTCTGACGCGAGACGTCGACTTTCTCGGCCAATTCCTCTTGTGTCAGACCCTTTGTTGTACGAAGCGTATGCACGGTGTTTGAAATATATTCTGTCATGTCTCTGCTGGAGTAATATTTTTAGCATACCATAGGGGTATAGGATATGTCAAACGTACTTTACAATACAGTGCGATTCTGCAGCTAATATTTCGAGTCGCATACTTTACATACTCATAAACGTAAAAATCCTAAAAACGATACAAGAGAACATGAACCTGGTGCAACTCCTCGCGTTCGGGTTTACGCTTCTGTATACACTCGCTGCCGACTTCTATTTCTCTTCAATCGGGAATACCGAGTTCTTGGGATATATCGACGTTATAGTATTCCTCCTCGTACTCGGCGGCTACTACAACACCGCAGTAGATCTGTGCGTAAACCTGTTCGGAGCCATCATTTGTACTGTACTCGCGTTTATTTTCTGGAAACGAGAAGTCTCTTTGTAAACACGAGACAGAAGTTGTGTATTTATCAGGGTCTACATGATTTGTAGACTGTAGGTATGCCAAACTCCAAGAAGTCGCGTAGTACGTGTCTGATATGCGGAAAAGAGACTGCACGCGCCGGATACACGTATTGCAGCAATACGTGCCAAATGGAATACCAACACACCGCATACATTGAGCGGTGGAAGGTCGGGAGAGAAAGCGGATTAATTTCACTTGGGATCGTTTCGCTTCACGTTAAAAGATACCTACGTAAGAAATACGGCAACAAATGTTGCTTGTGTGGATGGGCGGAAGTGAATCCGAAGAGTGGGGTTATCCCGCTTGTCGCAGACCATATTGATGGTAACTGGCGCAATAACGTTGAGAAAAATCTGCGTCTAGTCTGTCCGAACTGCGATGCTCTCAGTCCAACGTATGCAGCGCTAAACAAGGGAAATGGGAGGCCGAACAGAGCAGTCAGCAACCGGGTAAAAGAAGCGAGCATTACATACCGTACGCGTACTCGCCAGAAAAACGCCCTATGATATAGTTTCTCAACTTCGCCGAGATAGCTCAGTTGGTAGAGCGGAAGTATCGTAAACTTCAGGCCGCCGGTTCAATCCCGGCTCTCGGCTCCAAAAGAAAAGACGCCCTCAGCAAGCTGGGGGCGTCGGACGTTCTAGTGGCCAATCGAGACGGAACTTCTCGAGCGGATCCGGTCCTGTCAGCGTGATGCGGATCATAAATCGCTTCTCGGGATTCTTTCCGTCAGAGAAAAGCCTACGGAGATCTCGAGCGTGTAGATGGTACAGCCTCAGGATGCCCATCTTTTCGACATCAATCAGGATGAAATGTCCCCCGGGGTACAGGTCAATCCGCCAAGGATCGAACCAAGCCCTCCCATACGGACCATCCGGTTTCCGAATTGGATGCACCGCACATCGCTTCCCATCAATATCCAACTCACGCAGATGGATACCGCGCCTGCGGAACCTTATTACAAGACGTACGGTGTGGTCAGTATGAGCAACTGCAGCTTGTATGATCTGCAGGTGCTGGTCTCGTGCCGGCTCTCTTTTTTGAGTTGATGGGGTTGCTGAGCGACTGGCACGGAACTCGAGGAACCGTGCAGCCGTTACTCTATGATTGGTCATCAGTTCCTCCAAGAACAATCAGATAAAAACTATCACACAAACATATATTTTAGCAAACTCTGCGCCATCGTTTACACTCAGTCCTATGAACGAAGAGCGTATTGTGGAACTCGAGGCACTCATGGCATCGCTTGAGTTCTGGAAGGATCCGGCAGAAGCGCAGAGGCGCATCGCTGAGTATCAGAACCTAAAAGAGGGCGGCACAGGAGACAGTTATGACTCTGGCCCGGCGACACTCGCAATACTTGCGGGAGCCGGTGGAGACGATGCTGAGGATTTCGCACGGATGCTGCGCCGTATGTACGAAGGCTATGCAGGGAAAAAAGGATGGACCGTATGGGAACTGCACGCCAACGAGAATGATCAGGGCGGCTTCAGGAACGTGCTACTCGAGATTGGCGGGAAGGGCGCCTATGGCCGTCTTAAGCACGAGGCGGGTGTGCACCGCCTGGTACGCATCTCGCCCTTCAACAGTAACGCAAAGCGCCAGACCTCGTTCGCACTCGTTGAAGTCCTGCCGAAACTCGGGGGAAATGAAGATATCGTACTTTCGCCGGACGATCTTGATATCCAGTTCGCCCGTTCAGGAGGCGCAGGCGGCCAGAACGTGAATAAGCGGGAGACGGCCGTCCGCATCGTGCACACGCCCTCGGGAGTGTCTGCGCATGTCTCGAGCGAGCGGAGCCAGCTCGCGAATCGCGAGAAGGCGATGGAGCTTGTAAAAGCTAAGTTATTTGCCGTTGAGGAAGCCAAGCGACAGGCAGAGGCCCGGGGCCGATCTATCGCTACCACAACAGCAAACGAATGGGGAAGCCAGATGCGGTCCTATGTCCTTCATCCTTACAAGCTGGTGAAAGACCACGAATCAGGCGCGGAATCTCATGATCCAGACGCGGTCCTTTCAGGAGACCTGGATAATTTTATGGACGCTGCGGCAGCGGCTGGGGTATAATGCTCTTCGTTATATGATCTATTTCGACAAGGTCACAAAGATCCATCGTGACGGGACTCCTTCGCTTGAAGATGTGACCATATCGATTGCACCTAAGGAGTTCGTATCGATCGTCGGACACTCGGGCGCGGGCAAGACGACGCTCCTCAAGATGCTTCTCGCAGAAGACCGCCCTACTGAAGGGACGGTCTTCTTCGAATCCGTCGACGTGCACACGCTTCCGAAGTCGAGCCTTCATCATTATCGTCGCAAGATCGGCATGGTGTTCCAGGACTTCCGCCTTATCCCGAACAAGACCGCGTACGAGAACATCGCATTTGCTATGGAGGCGGCAGGACGCGCACAGGACGAGATAGAGCTCGACGTTCCTCATATCCTCGACCTCGTCGGCCTTGGCGGGAAAGGACACCACTTCCCGAACCAGCTCTCAGGTGGCGAGCAGCAGCGCATCGCCATAGGACGCGCCATCATCAATCAGCCAGACGTGATCGTGGCTGACGAGCCGACCGGGAACCTCGATCCGGTGAATACGTACGAGATCATGGATATTCTCAAGAAAATCAATGAGCTCGGTACTACGGTGCTTATCACGACGCACAACAAGGGCGTCGTGGATTCCATGGGACGACGCGTCGTCACCATGGACCGAGGGCGGGTGATCCGTGATGATCAGCAAGGCCAGTACGTGCTCTAACTTCTCTTTACTTATGTGGATGACGATCAAGCGAGTGTTTACGGGAGGAGCGAAGAACTTCGTACGAAGTGGTGCTGTTTCGTTTGCCACCGTGCTCGTCATGACCGTGACGCTCATGATCATCGGCTCCCTGATCTTCCTCTCTGCGATTCTCGGCAGCACACTCGCATCGCTTCAGGACAAGGTGGACGTGAACGTGTACTTCGTGACAGACGCGCAGGAGCGCGACATCATTGCTATTGAACAGCGGCTCGAGACCCTTCCTGAGGTTGCGAGCGTAACCTATTCCTCCCGTGAAGAGCGCCTTGCCGATTTCCGCGCGCGCCATGAGGACGACCAGCTTACGCTCCAGGCGCTCGACGAGCTTGCGGATAATCCGCTCGGAGCGTCGCTCGCTATTAAGGCAAAAGACCCGTCCCAGTACGAGGGAATTGTGAACTTCCTCTCGGACGATCCTTCCATTTCTCCTGAAGGTGGACCAATCATCGATAGCATCAACTACTTCCAGAACAAGACGGTTATCGATCGCCTCACTTCCGCGATTAACGCAACCGAGAAGGCGGGTCTCGCGATTGTGATCCTGTTTGCGATTGCGTCGACTATCATCGCGCTTGCGACCATTCGGCTCGCTATCTACACCGCACGCGACGAAATCGCTGTTATGCGCCTCGTGGGAGCCTCAAATGCCTATATCCGCGGTCCTTTCATCGTCGCGGGTGTTATGTCGGGCTTAGTCGCGTCCTTGGTCGCGCTTGCGATCTTCTATCCCGCAACCTGGTACGCTGGGAATGCGCTTGCTACCTGGCTCGGCGGATTCAATCTCTTCACGTACTATCTCTCGAACTTCGGTCTTGTCTTCTTGATTCTGGTTGGTTCGGGTGTGCTGCTTGGGGCGCTCGCTTCCTGGCTTGCCGTGCGCCGTTATCTAAAAGTCTAGTATCTTTTGCATGGCTCTCGAAGGACATAAGTACATATTCGTGCTCGGGGGCGTCATGTCGGGAGTGGGGAAGGGAGTCGCCACGTCCTCGATGGGCCTTATTCTTCAACAGCGCGGGTACGGCGTGAACCTGGTGAAGATTGACCCGTACTTGAACGTCGATGCCGGGACCATGAACCCGACGGAGCACGGCGAGGTGTTCGTACTTGGTTCCGGTCTCGAGACCGACCAGGACATGGGGAACTACGAGCGCTTCCTCAATCGCGACCTTGGTCCTGAAGACTACATGACGAGCGGCATGGTGTATCAGGCCGTGATTAATCGCGAGCGGGCGCTCGGGTATAACGGGCACTTCGTGGAAGCGATCCCGCACGTCAGGGATGAGATCATGGAGCGTGTTAAGTCTGCGGCTGCGCATAATGGCAGCCGCATCTCTGTCATCGAGATCGGCGGCACCATCGGCGATTTCCAGAACGCACTCTTTATCGAGGCTGCGCGTGTCCTTAAGGTGAAACAGCCGGAGGACGTCATCTTCGTGATGGTCTCGTATCTCCCGGTTCCGGGAACCATCGGCGAGATGAAGACTCGCCCGACGCAGCATGCGATACGCGAACTGAACTCCTACGGTGTCCAGGCTGACTTCATCGTTGCGCGCGCGTCCCAGTCGCTTGATGATAAGCGCAAGGAGAAGCTCGCAATCTGGTGCAACGTAAAGCCTGACCACATCATCTCCGCGCCTGACGTGAAGAGCATTTATGATGTGCCGCTCAATTTCGAGAAGGATAATCTGGGTGACCTGCTTCTCGACGCGCTCAAGCTTCCAAAGGATGTGCCTGCAGACCTCTCTGAGTGGGAGGCATTCGTCGGGAAGATGAGGAATACGGAGAAGACCGTGAAGATTGGCATCGTTGGGAAGTATTTTGATACAGGTGATTTCGTACTCTCCGATGCGTATCTCTCGGTTATCGAGGCACTCAAGTTTTCGGCGGCCGATGTGGGCGTGAAGGCGGAAATCGAGTGGGTGAACGCGAAGGACTTTGAGAACGATGGAGATGTCGAAAAGCTTGCCGTTTATGACGGTATTCTCGTTCCAGGAGGTTTCGGGCAGACCGGTATCGAAGGGAAGATTCGTGCGATTAAATATGCCCGCGAAAACAAGATTCCGTACTTCGGTCTCTGCTACGGTATGCAGCTCATGGTTATCGAGTATGCGCGCAGCATTCTCGGACTCGAAAAGGCGATTACGGCCGAGATCGATCCGGAATCGGAACATCTCGTTGTTGATGTCATGCCTGAGCAGAAGGAGCTCATCGCAGGCGGGAACTATGGCGGCACTATGCGTCTTGGCGTGTATCCGGCAGACCTCGTAGAGGGAACTGTAGCGCGCGACGCGTACGGCACAGCGTCTATCGAAGAGCGTCATCGCCACCGCTACGAGATCAATCCCGAGTATGTAGATCGTATTCGTGAAGCGGGCCTTGTTTTCTCGGGCACCTCGCCAAGCGGGGTCCTCATGGAGATTGCAGAGCTTCCGAAGAGCGAGCATCCATTCTTCCTTGGTACTCAGTTCCATCCAGAGCTCAAAGCGCGTCCGCTTTCGCCGCACCCATTGTTCAGCGCCTTCCTTAAGGCTGCCTCAGAAAAAGCTGGATAGTCATGAGCCTCTCGCTCGTTACGCTTAACATAGAGCGGGACACGCACCTTGATAAAGTCGTCCCATTTCTGAGAGAGCGGATGCCTGACGTTGTATGTCTTCAGGAGGTGTATGAAGAGGACGCTGCACGTATTGCATCTGAACTCGAGGCGAAGCATCATTTCAGTACGAGACTGCGCACAACAGTCGACGGAGTAATACGCAAGGAAGGTACTGTGATCATGTCACGGGTGCCGGTCCGTTCGTTCGACACAATCTGGTACGCCGGTCTCACGACCGAAGAGCCTCCTATAGATCCGGATTCCTGGATACGGTTCCAGTTCCATACGCAGCGGTTTGTTATCGTTACGGCTGCGGTCGAGAAAGATGGGGATACGTTCCATATAGCGACGACCCATTTCCCGCGCTCGGAAGATGGGGAAGCGGATAATATACAGCGGGATTCCTTAAAGATGTTTCTTGAGAAGGCCGCCTCTTGTGGAGAGATGGTGCTGTGCGGAGATTTCAATGCACCGCGCGGCAAGGAGATATTCTCGGCAATCGCAGAGGCTTACATGGATAACGTACCTCACGAATACACGACGAGCATCGATGGAGAGTTTCATCGAGCAGGGCCGTTGCCGCTTATGGTAGACGGCGTCTTCAGTACACCCGGATACCGTGTCTCTCAAGTGGAGATGGTGTGCGGTCTGAGCGATCATTGCGCGCTAACGGCGCTCATAGATAAGGCATAAGAAAAGCGCCGGCACATGCCGGCGCTTTTTAGAGACGTTAGATCTTAATGATCTCCTCCCAGGGACGTCCTTCAACGCCGAAGTGTCCGTACGCAGCGGTCTCCTGGAAGATTGGGCGCGTAAGGCCGAGACGATCGCGGATCGCGAGTGGACGGAAATCGAAGTTTTTGTTCACGATGTCCGACAAGTTCTTCCCGTCCTCATCGAATGCTTCCACCATAACCGGATCGACGCGGCCTATCGCGTAGGCAACTGAGACGAGCGCTTTTTTCGCGTGCCCGTTGGCAACGAGGTTCTTGGCGGCGAAGCGGCACATATAGGCTGCGGAGCGGTCTACCTTCGTAGCGTCCTTTCCAGAGAAGCAGCCGCCGCCATGAGGCATGAGGCCTCCATAGGTATCGACCATGATCTTGCGTCCCGTAAGGCCGGCATCAGCTTCGAATCCGCCCTGTACGAAGCGGCCGGTTGGGTTCACGAGGATCTCGATATCCGAGAGATCTCCGAGGACAGGCGTAAAGAGGTGCTTCGTGAGGTCCTCGCGGATAGTCTCGAGCTCTGCTTCCTCCGCATGCTGAGTCGAGGTGAGTGCAGTGATGACCCTGCCGTTCTTAATCGTTACCTGGGTCTTCCCATCGGGGCGCAGGTAGGGAAGGGTTCCGTCGCGGCGTAGTCCCTCGAGCTTTCTTGCGAGTGCGTGGGCGAGCGTGACGCCGAGCGGGAGATACTGGTCGGTCTCGTTCGTTGCGTAGCCATACATGATGCCCTGGTCTCCTGCGCCGCCAGTATCCACGCCCATGGCGATGTCACCGGACTGCGTCACAACTTTCGAAAGTATCTCGAGCGTGTCCGTGTAGCCGATATCTGCGTATACCTTGCGTGCAATCGCCTCGTAGTCAACGTTCGCGGTCGTCGTAACCTCGCCGCCGATCATGAGCGTGCCGTGGCTGCCAAAAGTCTCAACTGCGACGCGGCTCTTCGGGTCTTGGGTCAAACACGCATCGAGTATGGCGTCCGAGATCTGGTCGCAGACCTTGTCCGGGTGTCCCGCGGTGACGCTCTCGGTCGTGTAGTGGGTAAGCAGGTGGAACATGTAAGTACAGGATTAGGATAAGTGTACGAAACGAACCATCTCCCGTACGGGAGATGGTTCTGTGAAGAGGCATCGTTCCCGTTTCGGGTCTGGGGGCACCGGTTCCTTTCGGAATGGTTGCCGGCGAGTCGTAGGGCCAGGTCCCTCGTCGCGCTCTTGATACTGCGTATTCGGTTGTACACGGGAAGCATAGCATGCTCATGAGGGGAAGCTATACTTACTCCATATCCCTTAATCAGCGTCTATGGAGGTAATCATCAACTATTGGGCGGTGCTCTTGTGCGCTATCGTCGGTATCGTAATCGGGTCCTTGTGGTACGGACCCCTGTTCGGCAAGCAGTGGATGCGGATTGTCGGCATCAAGAAGCCAGACGAGATAACGCCGGCTATTAAGAGGATGATGATGAAGAGCTATACCATAACGGCAGTTACTACCTTTATCATGGCGTACGTGCTCGCGCATGTTCTCTACTACTCTACGAGCGTGAGCCGTATGGCGGGCGTAGATGCGGGTGTGCAGGCTGCTCTCTGGAGCTGGCTCGGGTTCGTAGTCCCGGCAACCCTGGGCTCTGTCCTCTGGGAGGATCGCCCCTGGAAGTACTGGTTTATCACTGCCGGGTACTACCTGGTTACGCTCGTGGTTATGGGCGTGATCTTGAGCGTCTGGCGGTAGGGCAAGTTGTGTATTTTGTGTGCAAAACGCCCGGATTTAGTCCGGGCGTTTTGTTTCAGAACGCTATACTTTTAATATGGATGTCCGAGCAAAGAAGATCTCCGAAACGATGCGAGCCAAAAAGCTCGATAACTTTAAAGTATGGAGAGATGAACAGAAGCGTCTTGGGTATATCAAGAGCGAGTATGCGCCACTCAATAAGAACGGCGACCTAGCAGAACTTATTGGCGCTATCCTTGGAGACGGGCATATTGGGAAGCATCCTCGGTGCGAGTCCCTGCGTATTACGGGTAACTTCTCGAGCGTAGGATTTACCGAGCGATACGCTGCAATGATAGAACGGGTCTTTAATAAGGAGCCCTTTGTCGCGAAAGTGAAAGCTACGAATGCTGTGACCATTACGATCTATGAGAAGGATATAAGTTTAAGGCTCGGCATTCCTTGCGGGTCAAGGGCACATCTGGACTATGTACTGCCTGTTTGGATCAAGGAAGAAGAGCGATATCGAGTCCGCTTCCTGCGGGGTCTGTATGAGGCAGAAGGATGCATTGCTCATCATGAGGCTACGTATACGCATAAGCTTTTCTTCACTAATCGGAATCCCGTTCTGCTAGAAATCGTTTTTAACCTGGTACAAGACCTCGGTTTCCATCCGCATCGCTCACGATATGATATTCAGGTCTCTAGGAAGGAAGAGGTGCAAAATCTAGCTAATTTGCTAGAATTCCGACACTACGCTTCGTAGTATTGCGGGATCGTCTAAAGGTAGGACACATTCCTCTGGAGAATGCTATCTAGGTTCGAGTCCTAGTCCCGCAGCCAACTCATTTCCAGGTCATCGCGTATCGAGTGGGCGACAACATAGTAAAACTTCTTTGGCTCAGGAGAGTCTTATTTAGGACGTTTTTATACCCATTTAGTCTAAGAAGTGCGATTGACCCAATATACCCCTATGGGGTATATTGGGCATATGAAGATTAAAACCAAAAAGCAGATACAAAACCGCCTCCGACGCATTGAGGGTCAGTTGCGCGGTCTTCAAGGACTCGTCGAGAAAGATACGTACTGTATCGACGTAATCACTCAGACTTCTGCTATTAAAAGCGCACTGTCAGGCGTTGAAGATTTACTCCTGGAGAACCATTTAGATACCTGTGCTTCCAAGCAGATAAAGTCAGGGAATATTGCGAAGGCAAAGCAAGAAATTCTTGCCGTGTATCGTCTAAAGCGTAAATAGCATGAGTAATCACCAAACGTACCGGATTAAGGGCATGCACTGCGCCTCCTGCGCAGGAATCATTGAACGTACCGTTAAGAAAGTTGAAGGCGTGGAGCACGTTGAGGTGAACTACGGTACCGAGACCGCTAAGATCGCTTTTGACGAAGCGAAGACGAATCCTCACCATCTTTCCGAACAGATAAAACCCCTTGGCTACTCGCTCATAGTTCCTACAGCGGAAAGCATGAGCATGGGAGCTGATGAGCATGCTGCCCACACTGGCCTAAGCCAATCTAAGACAGAGAAGCTCGCTGAAATTAAGGATATGCAGTGGAAGATCCTTTCCGTACTGCCGCTTGCCGCGTTCAGCATCTTCGTCATGGGCTGGGAGATGGGCGCGCAGTTCAGCTGGCTCAGTCCCATTCCAGAGATATGGTACGAGTTCTTCCATCACCTCCTGCCGATTTTTGCCACCTACACCATGGTGGTTGTTGGTAAGCCCTATCTACTCGGACTCTATCGCTTTGTTCGCTACGGCAAGGCAAATATGGACACTCTTATCGGTATTGGTACCTCCGTTGCCTTTCTCTATAGCTTTGTTCTCACTGCCTTTGAAGAACCGCTTAGGCAATTCCTGAATGTTGATCAAACCTACTATGACGTAACTATCGTGGTAATCGCTTTCATCGCTCTAGGTAAGTATCTTGAGGCACAGTCCAAGCTCAAGACCGGCGACGCCATTCAGAGACTTCTTGGTTTGCAGGCAAAGACGGCACTCGTCGTGCGTGCGGGCAGGGAGGTCGAAGTCCCAATAGAACAGGTGGTACACGGGGATCTCATTGTTGTGAAGCCAGGTGGGAAGATACCGGTAGACGGTATTCTCACGGAAGGCAGTTCGTATGTAGACGAAGCGATGGTCACGGGTGAACCTATACCCGTAGAGAAGAAAGTAGGTGATGCGGTTGTTTCTGGAACCTTAAATACTAAAGGCCACTTTATATTCAAAGCAACCAAAGTAGGTTCAGAAACTCTGCTTGCCAGCATCATTAAAATGGTAAGCGATGCACAAGGCAGTAAAGCCCCTATTCAAGGACTTGCCGATAAAATCTCTAGCGTCTTTGTTCCTATCGTTCTTATATTCGCCGTTCTTGTATTTGCGGCATGGCTCTTCTTTGGCACCCCTACGCTCGGCTTTGCACAGGCGCTTACACTCGGTCTCACATCTTTTGTAGGCATTCTTGTAATTGCGTGCCCATGTGCTCTCGGACTTGCTACGCCGATTGCCGTTATTGTTGGTGTGGGCAAAGGAGCCAGTGAGGGCATTCTTATCAAAGATGCAGCTACGCTCCAGAAGCTCCGAAGTGTGAATGCGTTAGTCGTAGACAAAACCGGTACGATTACAAAGGGTAAGCCAGAAGTAGTTGTCATAGAAACCTACGGTAGTCACTCAGAAGAGGAAATCTTAGAAATCCTTGCCTCACTTGAAAACAAATCTGAGCATCCTCTTGCAAGTGCTGTTCTTACGTACGCAAAAGAGAAGGGGGTATCAGTTAGCGCAACTGATACGTTTGAAATTATTGAAGGCAAAGGAGTAAGGGGGTTAGTAGGAGGTACAGAGTATTTTGCAGGAAATCCTAACCTCATAGGTGATCTTAAGCTTAGCTTCGACGCCACAGCCCTTGAAAGCCATACCAGTAAGGGAAGGACACCTGTTTTTCTAGCGTCACGTACGGAGGTTATGGGATTGATACTAATTGCAGACGCTCTTAAGCCTGAAGCGGCTGAAGCTATCAAGAAGCTGCACGGCATGGGTATTTCAATCGTTATGCTTACGGGCGATAATCAGCAAACCGCTGAAGCCATTGCAAAAGAAGTAGGCATCGATAACGTTGTCGCTGAGGTTCTACCTGGTGAGAAACTCGACAAAATTAAGGAACTTCAAGCAGAAGGCCGTATAGTGGCCATGGCAGGTGACGGCGTGAATGACGCGCCTGCGCTTGCTCAAGCAGATGTCGGTATTGCGATGGGTACTGGTACGGATGTTGCTATTGAGACTGCGGGGATAACGCTCCTTGGGGGCGACATAGGAAAACTCGTGAAGGCAATACGTTTGTCGCACCTCACCATGAATGGCATTAAACAGAATCTATTCTGGGCGTTTGCCTATAACATTATCGGTATACCGATTGCTGCAGGTATCTTGTACCCGTTCTTCGGCTGGCTTTTGTCGCCGGTTGTTGCGGGACTTGCCATGGCGTTCTCAAGTGTGTCCGTTGTGGCGAATTCGTTGCGACTTAAGGCGAAGAGATTATAAGCATTACAGAGCATTAGCATGAAGTACTACTACAAAAAACAAGCCTTGGTCCCGTTTTTGGAAGCAGTGGAAAAAACAAAAGCAGCGTTAGCGAAAGAGGGGTTCGGCATCCTTTCAGAAATTGATGTACGAGCAACGCTCAAGGCAAAGTTGGATCAAGAGTTTGACAACTACGTTATTCTCGGTGCATGCAATCCGCCGCTTGCGCATCAAGCGCTATTAGTTGAAAAGGATATCGGGCTTTTGCTCCCGTGCAATGTGCTCGTTTATGAGGATGCTGGAACTGTGTTTGTGTCGGCTATCGTCCCGAGCGTTGCGATGGGATTCGTAAATAACGAAGCACTTACGCCAATCGCGAATGAGGTTGATGAGAAATTAAAAAGAGTCGTTGACGCCGTATAAGAATAAGTGCATATGTTCCAAACAAACACCTTTCACATCCAGGGAATGCACTGCAAGTCCTGCATTGCTCTTACAGAAGGGGAATTAATGGACCTGCCTGAGGTTACTCATGCAGAATCCTCACTTAAAACACATACCGTTGACGTGACGGGTGAGTTTGGCGACCGGACACCTGAGCAGATCGCAGAGTTCCTGACAGAACCTTTGAAGCGCCATGGCTATAGCGTCCATTTGGAGAAGCAGGCACACAAGGTACGCTGGGCTGACTTTACTTACTCCATCCCGATAGCGGCCGTATTCGTTGCTCTATTTATCGTTCTTCAAAAGCTGGGTATCGTGAACCTTGTGGGAGTAGGAGAGATGACGTATACCACTGCCTTCGTCATCGGTCTCGTCGCCTCAGTATCTACCTGCATGGCCGTGGTTGGCGGGCTTGTGCTTTCAATGTCAGCAAACTATGCAAAGGAAGGCGAGACAGTGCGGCCGCAAGTGTTGTTCCATGTCGGCCGTCTCGTTTCGTTCTTTGTATTAGGTGGTGTGATAGGCGCTCTAGGGTCAGCGTTTCAGCTCGGAGGAACCGGCACCTTTGCACTTAGTTTTATCGTTGCCATTATCTTACTCATCCTTGGTCTCAATCTCCTCGATATTTTTCCTTGGACCAAGAAGCTTATCCCCACGCTCCCAAGCTCCTTTGGAAAGAGAGTTACGGGTCTCAAGAGAACTGCAGGTACCCTCACTCCGCTTCTTGTTGGTGCAGCTACCTTCTTTTTGCCCTGTGGCTTCACGCAGTCCATGCAGCTCTACACACTTACAACGGGCAGTTATCTAGAGGGGGCGCTAACGATGTTTGTCTTCGCTCTTGGTACGCTTCCCGTTCTGGCATTTCTGAGCTTTGGCGCACTCAGCATCAAGAAGATGCAGACCGGCGTGTTCTACAAGACGGCTGGCCTCGTAGTGATATTCTTCGGCCTCTTTAACCTCATGAGCAGTCTTGTTGCAGTTGGCCTCGTGAAGCCGTTTATTAATCTATAACGTATACTTTTCTTATGAAAAACTTGCCACTCATTCTCTCGATCGGAGCTGCTGTACTCATCATTGGCGGAGCTGCAATGTTCAGTACTAATTCAGACGAATCAGCCCCCGTTGCACAAAATATATATATGGAGGGAGAAAAGCAGATAGTTGAAATTGATGCAAAGGGCGGTTTCTCGCCCCAGGTCAGCACCGCAAAAGCCGGAGTCCCTACAACCCTTCGTGTGAAAACAAATAGCACATATGACTGCTCCGCTGGAGTGCGTATCCAGAAACTTGGAGTAAGCGAAAATCTCGATGCTACGGGTGTCAGAGATATAGACGTGTCCCCAGAAAGTGCGCAAGGCACGCTCAGCGGAACATGTGCAATGGGAATGTATAACTTCTCGGTCAATTTTATGTAACAAGATCGAGACAGAATTAGTACTTAGTTAAAAGTGGATATGAATACTAAAATTATTCTTGCAGCGGTAGTAGGTATTATCGTAGGAGTAGGAGGGGTTCTTGCATTTGACAGAGGCGAGATATCGCCAGTAGCTACGACCGGAACGCCGAGTCATATGCAGCAGAGCAATGACTCAATGATGGCGGAGCTTGATGGCAGACAAGGAGATGAATTTGATAGAGCCTTTTTAGAGCAGATGATTGTTCACCATCAAGGAGCGATTCAGATGGCCGAAGCAGCGTTACAGAACACCAAGCGCGACGAGATTAAGCAACTATCGCGAGAGATTATTTCAGCTCAGAACACCGAGATTAAAATGATGCGTGAATTGCAGGCGAGCTGGTACGGTATTCAGCAGCCGGTAACGACGAACGATAACGCGGAGCCGGGAGGCACCGTTCGTAACGACCAATAACATGAACCCGACCCTTGAAAAGTACGTCACGCCTATTTCAGTTCTTGTCGGCGCTCTTATCATCGGCGGAGCGCTTGTGTTTGGTGACGGAGGATCTCGTCCTACAGACGCAGGACCCATCGCACCTGACAGCGCTGCTCTCGGGGCACAACTTGATGCTGTTGCTCCTGTAAGCGCGCAAGACCATGTCCGCGGCAATCCGAATGCTGAGGTCGTCGTCATTGAATACTCGGATACGGAATGCCCGTTCTGTAAGCAATTTCACCCAACAATGCAGCAGATTAGGGCTGAGTACGGCGATAAAGTGGCTTGGGTATACCGCCACTTCCCACTCGATCAGCTCCATCAAAAAGCGCGTAGTGAAGCAGTGGCGCTCGAATGTGCTGGCGAGCAGGGCGGGAATGATGCGTTCTGGAAATACACGGACCGTCTCTACGAAGTAACCCCATCGAACGACGGACTCGAAGCTTCAGAGCTGGCGAAGATCGCTACCTATGTAGGTCTCGATGCGTCGGCTTTCAACACCTGCCTTTCAAGCGGAAAGTACGATGCGCACATCGAAGCCGATCTGCAGAATGCGACTGCTACAGGAGGCAGAGGAACACCATGGAGCATTATCGTTGCGAAGAGCGGTGAGAAGTATCCTCTTTCCGGAGCGCAACCGTACGAAGAGGTGAAGAAGCTTATCGACGAGGCTTTGAAGTCAAACTAGTATGAAAACGGCGATCTTTGTTATTGCTGGGTCGTTCCTGCTACTTGCAGTCGTACTCTTCATGCGCGGGGCACCTGAAGAGGTCCAAGACTTCTCAGCGTTATCAACGCGCGAGCTTGCGACGCTTTGTGATAAGGAAATGGCAGGTGGATTCCATATTCATCCAACCTTAGAGATTGTCGCTAATGGCGAACGTATCCAAGTTCCCGCAAACATCGGTGTCGGGTCAACGTGTATGACGGTACTTCATACGCATACGCCGGACGGCCTGATCCATGTTGAGTCGCCTGAGAAACGCGACTTCACGCTCGGCGACTTTTTCGCTGCGTGGAAGCAGCCGTTTAGTCAGAGCGAGGTGCTGACGTATAAGACGGATGTATCAAACCGTATCCGCGTGACGGTGAATGGCACTGAGGTGGACACCTTCGAGAATACGATCCTAGGGGAAGGCAATAAGATCGTTATCTACTACGAGTTGATTAATTAAATGAAAAGCAGTTCTTGGATTACTAGGAGGAAGGGAGAGCCACAGAATATTCTTACAAAAATCTAAGTCCCAGACTGTCAATAAGAAATCGCCCGCATCTGCGGGCGATTTCTAAGAAAGAAACTAATTAGATGGCCTTGTCTACCTTTACCTCGGCAGAGTTGCTCCACTGCTGCACACGACCCTTGAATTGCTCCCAGTCAGCGGCGGCCCAATCTTTTGCTGCATCAACTTCTGCACCAAAGTCATCCAGCATACTGGTACGCTTAAGGCGCTGCTCAGCGTCTAGCTTCTCGACTTTTGCTGATTCTTCCTTCTTTACGCCCTCCCACCACTGGCGGTAGTCGTTACCTGCGTCGTTAAGGTTTGGGCTGTCGTTATCCATAGTTAGTTGCATTAAGGTCTAGCAAGAATCACTACTCGCTACTCTGCGGCCGTTTCTGTCCGTACGTCCGCGGAGAGGCTTGCAATCAAACGGGCAAATAAGTCCAGGGAGTTGCTGGTCCCCGCGCGAGTGCTTGCCTCAAACTGGTTAAACGCTTCGCTCAGCTCATACCACTCCTGTCGTGCCGTGCCCTCGGCATTCTCATAGGAAGTCGCAAGACGGCTGCGTACCTCTTTATAGCTGCTTCGCAGTGACTCGTATGATTCGCCGGCCTCCTGGCGTGCGTGAAGGGCGGTGAGGTCCGCAACGGCTTCTGCACGAACCGCAGCACGTTCCGTTATCTGTGCCCTGGTCGTCGCTGCTTGATTTGCTGTGTCAGCTGTTTCTTGGGCAGAATCCCGTCCAAGAAGGAAGAACAATAGAAGCGCAGCCGCTATAATGGCGAGCACAATCCAAAGAGTCTTGTTTCCATTCATGATTGTCGTTTTAAGCGTAAGGACTCACCATAAGCTCCCCTGTATGTTGTCTTAATGAAGACATAGGATGTAGGTTCTCGCAGTAGGTAATTGCTATAATTATAGGTAATGAAGCAAATTACGATTGCCGGTGACTTTCCCTTTACCGAGGACCAAAAGACACGATTAGAAGCACTGGGTGATGTTAAGTACGTAACATTCTCTTCCTCTGAAGAATGGCTGGAAGCTGTTCGGGGAGCTGATGTAGTTTGTAGTAATGGTGATTATCTTCTCGAGAATCTCGAAAAACTCGAGAACGTATTTGTAACGTATCCCTATATTGAGCTTGGTGCATTCGACTCAGAAAAACTGAAAGAGAAGGGAGTCTTCGTAGCAAATACCCGAGGAAGCAACCGTGACTCAATTATTGAATGGGTGATGTTCGCAATCTTGTCTCTCTTTAGGAAGTTTCCGGAGTATTTGAATACTACTGAGAGCAAGCCGTTTACTCTTAACCAGAGCCTCGCCGGAAAGAAAGTTCTTATTGTTGGCAAGGGCAGTATAGGAACTGGTATTGGAGAAGCCTGTAAGAGTTTCAAGATGGACGTTGATTTCTACACCCACGAAGACGACTTACAGGCGAAGTCTGCTAATGCAGATCTTGTCGTTAATGCACTTAACTGCAACTCTTCCAGCAAGAACCTTCTCAACGAGAGTTTCTTTATGTCGATTAAGCCCGGTAGTTACTACGTCACTTTTGCCCGCCCCTATACGTATGATATCGATGGGGTAATTAAATCTCTAGATTCAGGCATCCTGGCGGGAGCTGGTATTGACTGCGACCCAGAAGAGCCATTCGACACACTGAATGATTTCTATCAGAAGTGTCTCAGCCACGAGAAAATCATAGTGACTCCACATGTCGCTTTTGCTACAAAGGAAGCGAGTGCAAACGGCAGGGAAACAGCAATCAAGAACATAGAAGCGTATCTCAAAGGAGAACCGCAGAATATTCTTACGAAAACTTAAGCGAGCTAGTCAAGAGAAATCCTTAAGAGGAAACTATGATTGAGAACAGCATTGTCTACAGGAACTTTAAGGGTAAATACGATTACCTTCCTTTATCAAAATCAGAAGGGTCTCGCATTTGGGACAGAGAAGGGAAGGAATATATTGACTTCACTTCTGGCTGGAATGTTACTAACCTCGGATGGAACCATCCTGAGGTAAATGAGGCAGTTATCCAGCAAACGAAAAAGAACGTCCAAGGACTTCTTTGGGGGTCTGATCCTATTCAGGAAGAGTACGCGGCCGCTCTCACTGCTGCTCTACCAAAAGAACTCGATGCATGCGTTAAGGCGACGAGCGGTACTGAGGCGGTTGAAGTGGCTATTAAGATTGCTCGCTCATATACCAACCGAAAGAAGATTATCGGTTTCCAGGGTCTTTACCACGGCCAACTATTTGCTTCGCTTGCCCTTGGTGCTTTAGCGAACCAGCGTGAGAAACTGACCCCGTTAGTTCCAGACATCACGCCAATCGGCTTTCCTCGCGACACAATCGGAGAAGAAGGATTTACCAACTTCATAACAGAACTCGAAGCGTTGCTTTCAAAAGAAGATGTTGCCGCTGTTGTTACGGAACCGGGCATTATTACTGGTGGAGGCTCTACATTTCTCGCATACCCAGGCTTTCTGGCTAAGGTTCGCGAGCTAACTCAGAAGTACGGGACTCTGCTAATAGTGGACGAGGTTGGCAGCGGTTTCTCCCGTACCGGAACGCTATTTGGGATTGAGCACGAGAACGTCGTGCCTGATATGATTGCGCTCGCAAAAGCAATCTCTAATGGCGCAGCTGCAATTGGCGCTACAGTC
>CAZNDC010000001.1:0-9738 GCA_964571755.1 uncultured Candidatus Saccharibacteria bacterium | reverse complement strand
ACAGTCGGTAAGACAGAAATATTCGAAGCAGCGTTTGATGATGCGATTCTCATCTCTACGTTTGGCTGGACTCCAATTGCATGTGCCGCTGCTTTGAAGACGCTCCAAGTACACCAGCGAGACAAGACCTACAAGATGGCCGAAGAGAAGGGTGCATATATCAAAGACACGTTAAGACCGTTCCTTGGAGAAGCGATTATCGATATCCGTGGAATGGGTATGGAGATAGGTGTTCAGCTTAAGGATGCTGAAGAAGCTAAGAGAGTCCAGAAAGCAGCCTTCGCTGATGGCCTCCATGTAGTTGTAGGAAGTGGAGATAATCTTCAGATCATGCCACCGTTAACTATCTCTCAAGAGCTTTTAGAAGAAGGACTGAATATCCTTTCAAGACATATTTAATTTTTATGAAACTCTACCGATTCAGTCCAATCAAAAGCAAGGATGAGCTTATCCAAGCGGTAATCCATACCCATATTGAGTGCTTCAAACTCTGCTATAGCTCCTTCGGCGAGTACCTACCTGTTGCAGGAAACATAGGGATCTTCTGTCACTACGAGGAAGAGTACGAGTTACTCACGAAATTACGGAAGGAAATGACTGAGTCGTCCGACAATGTAGACCAGAAGTATTTTCGTCTTCACGAGCCTATTGTTGTACCTGCACAAGACGGTGTCCCAGAAACAACGTACACCCACCTGTATATCCGAAAGCCGGATATCTATCGCGCTCAGGTTGGCGATGTTGATTTTGTTATGGATGCTGAGCGCTACGAGAAAGAAAAAGAGCGGCTTGCTAGCGGAGAGCTTATACAGGGAGCAAGGGTATTTCCTCGCGATGACCTTGATATGATTGAGCTGTATAACCCAGATATCGATGCGCTCGGCTATGTAAGCGTAGCGTCAATGACTGAGAAAGTGCGCATCAAGACGAACTTTGGATAGAGGCTCCCTCTAATTCCTCACCACAACCGTCGTCCCGAGCGACGCCCACTCGTAGAGCTCCTTCGCAGTATCAAGCGGCAAATTTACGCACCCGTGCGACCATTGCTTCCCGAACTGCGCATGCCAGTACGCACCGTGTATGGCGCCGCCTTCCTTGGTGAAATAGAGGTTCCAGGGAACACCCGGAAGATCATAGTATTGGTCTGATATGCCCGGGAGCGGTCCCTGCATGTAGCGACTGGGTGTCTTTCTGTATATCGTGAACGTACCGCGCGGCGTGGGTGTGAGATCAAGGCCCGATGAGATCGAAGCCTCCATGAAAAGCTCGTCCCCGTCATAAGCATAGAGCTTCTGCTCGGAGCGGTCGATGAGGATGCGCTTGGACGTGGTTGTGGCACCCTCTAGATCTTCTGGCCCTGTGCTTTCAAAGACGCGCACAAATTCTGCAGCGACATACCAGTCCCGCGCCACGCGATCTGGGTAGCGAATCCATTCGGTGAACTCAATCTTGTACCAGACACGACCTGTCGAATCGGTCTCTGTTTCAGCTGCAGCTGGCAGCACCATACCCGTGCGCAGCTTTGCGATAGCAGGAGCGGTACTCGTTGGAGCGGACCGTAGATTAACGCAGGTGCCCTCAAAGTCCGGTCCGCAGCTGTCGATTATCTCTAGGTAGGTGTGCAGCACGGGAACCTCTGGCTCCGGGAGGAGCTCAGAAAGGAGGGGACTCTCTAGTAGCGCCTTGCTTGGTCCCTCTGAACGTAAGAAAAATAGGAATACGAGGCCGAGTACGAGAATTGTCCCGATGCCGGCGAAAAGCACTATTCTCGTATGTTTGTGCATATGCACAGACTACACGCACAATCCCGTAGGACCCAATGCCTTTCCGGGGGTATCCCCGTGTATACTCTTTCGTAATGAGGCACGTTATTGAGGCGCAGCAGTTCGAACGGGGCGACCTCGATTTACTATTCAAGAACGCGGATTCGCTCGAGGCGAGTCCGCGCTCACCGCTTGCGGGAAAGATTCTCGCAACGCTCTTCTTTGAGCCAAGTACACGGACCCGGCTCTCATTCGAGTCTGCGATGATCAGGCTTGGAGGAAGTGTGATTGCGACGGAGAACGCTAAAGAAGCCTCTGCTTCTAAGAAAGGCGAGTCGCTCGAAGACACCATACGGGTCGTGAGCAACTATGCGGACGTCATCGTGCTGCGCCATTCCGAGATTGGTTCCGCAGAACGCGCAGCGAAGGTCTCAGGCGTCCCCATTATCAACGCGGGCGACGGCGCTGGACAGCACCCGACACAAGCACTCCTCGACCTCTACACCATAAAGCGCGAACGTGGATCGATAGATGGAACGCGCATCGCTATGGTTGGAGATTTGAAGAATGGGAGGACCATCCGCTCGCTCAGTTATCTTCTCGGAAAGTACGAAGACATTAAGATCGATTTCGTATCTGACGGACAATTAAGAATCGGCAACGATGTAAAGGAGTATCTACGTGAGCGAGGAATTTCGTTCGCTGAGCAGGAGTCGCTCGACGGCGTGCTCGATACAGCCGACGTCGTGTACCAGTCGCGCATACAAAAGGAGCGCTTTTTGACTGAGGAAGAATACGAGAAGCACACAGGAAAGTTCATGCTAAATGCCGCTAATACCGAAATTATGAAGCCGGGCGCAGTTATCATGCACCCGCTCCCGAGACTCGACGAGATAGACCCTGATCTGGACGAACTGCCCCGCGCAGCCTATTTCAGACAGGCCAAGTACGGCGTTTTGGCCAGAATGGCCCTGCTCGAGCATATCTGCAGCTAGACGATTACTCGAGTGCTACACTTTCGATACCTATGGCACTCAAACGATTCCCGGGATTCATAGACGCTCACGTGCACCTGCGCGATCCTGGCGCGACCCAAAAAGAAGACTTCTATACCGGCTCGAGAGCAGCTCTCATTGGCGGCGTTACGCAGGTCATAGACATGCCCAACAATCCGACCCCGACGATATCCCTCGCGCGCTTGATGGAGAAGATACAGCTCGCCGACGAGAAGTCGCTTATCGACATCTCATTCCATTACGGGACCAACGGTACCAATACCGACACCTTCGCCGATGCCTTTAACCATCCGCGTGTCGCAGGACTCAAGCTCTACTGCAATCACACGACGGGGGAGATGCTCATTGAAGACCTCGCGCTCCTTGAGAAGGTCTTCGCTGCTTGGGAATCGAGCAAACCGATTCTGCTTCATGCTGAAGGTACGCAGCTCGCCGCAGGTATCGCGCTCGGGTATTTGTATGGTCGGACGTTGCACGTCTGTCATATCACGCAGGCTATCGAGGTTGAGTTAGTGCGCCTTGCGAAAGCCAAAAGCCAAAACATTTCCGCAGGCGTGTGCCCGCACCATCTCTACATGACGGAGAAGGATCGCGAGACTAAGAAAGGCTACGCCACCATGAAGCCGCCGCTTGGTCCCCAGAGCGACCAAGACGCACTCTGGGCCGGGCTCATAGACGGAACGATCGATATCGTTGAGACCGATCATGCACCGCATACTCGAGAAGAGAAGGAGACCGATTCGCCAGCGTTCGGCGTGCCAGGGCTCGAGACCGTTGTAGGACTCATGTTCAAGGCAGCGCATGACGGGAGGATAACCGAGGACGATGTGGTCAAATTCCTCTACACGAACCCGAAACGCATCTTTAGTCTTCCAGACCAGCCCGACACGTACGTAGAGCTCGACCCAGAGAAGGAGTATGTAGTTAGACCGCCCTACGAGAGCAAGTGCGGCTGGTCCGCGTATGAGGGTATGACGCTCTACGGCAAGCCTCGGACGGTAGTCCTGCGTGGGAAGACAATTGTTGAGAACGGAACCATAAGTACCTAATCATGCTCTACCCGCCCTTTTACGATCCTGAGAAGAGTTACGAAGATAACTTTGAGCATGGACCGTTCGGTGGGTTCGCCGACAAGGAGAAGGTGGCACCGATAGGGGAGCCCCAGTTTGAACTGTTTGGTTTCAAGCTCCATTCGCCGTTTGGCATTCCTGCCGGACCGTTGATTAACGGGAACTTTGTACAAGGTGCTCTCGACAAGGGATTCGATATTCCGGTCTACAAGACCGTACGCTCGGGTGCCTATCCCTGTCACCCATGGCCGAACGTCCTCTCGGTTGATGTTGAGGGAGATCTCACGCTCGAGAAAGCAGCGGGCCGTCTCATTGCGGACCATGACTATCATGAGCCGCTTTCCATAACCAACTCATTCGGCGTACCGTCCTTCGACCCTACGTACTGGCAGGAAGATCTCGCGAAAGTTGTGAAGGGGACACGCGAGGGACAACTCGTGGTTGCCAGCTTCCAGGGCACGAAGACGAACGGAAGCGTCGAAAGCTATATCGACGACTTCAGGACCTGTGCCCGTCTTCTTAAGGAGACGGGCGTAAAGGTGCTCGAGGTTAATCTGAGTTGCCCGAACGAAGGAACGGCACATCTCCTCTGTTTCGATACGGAGCGTAGTGTCGCGGTCGCTGAAGCCATAAAGAATGAGATAGGCGACATGCCACTCATTGTGAAGGTCGCGCATTATCCAGACAGTGCGCTCCGCGAGTTCGTGACCAAGATTGGCTCGGTCGTAGACGGCATCTCAGCAATCAACACTATCGCTGCAGAAATAGTTGATGTTGAGGGTAACCAGGCCCTCCCCGGAGAGGGAAGACTTCGCAGCGGCGTCTGTGGACGTTCCATAAAATGGGCGGGACTTGATATGACTCGCAAGTTGAAAGAACTCCGCGAAGAACTCGGTCACTCCTACAGCATCATCGGCGTCGGCGGGGTTACAACACCTGAAGACTTTAAGGAGTATCGTGACGCAGGAGCAGACGCGGTGATGTCAGCGACCGGTGCGATGTGGAATCCGTATCTGGCACGCGATATTAAAAGGAACATTCTTTCGCAAACGGTATGACGAGCGACGAGTGGACTGCACGCTATAAGGAATACGGTGCGTTATGGACGCATGATGGGAACGAAAAGCGGCCCCATGCACTCCTCACGTCAGGGAACCACTCGAATGCTTTTATAAACAGTGAGCAGGTGCTCGAGGACCCCCTGTTTCTTGATGACGCATGCGGCGATTTGCTCACGCTATTAATCGAACAGGGACTTGATATTGAAACGGTTGATCGTGTCGTGGGCCCTGCCATGGGTGCTATCACCATGGCGCATGATATGGCGCGCCATATCGGACGTAGCAGGTCGCGTCCCTGCCTGCGAGCATACTCAGAAAAGGAGACGCACGATGGCGTCGTTACGCACATGGCTTTCAAGAGGACCGAGATCGCTCCTGGCGAACGGGTGCTCGTTGTCGAGGACGTATTTAATACGGGAGGCAGCGTAGAGCGCACCGCACAAGCTGTTATAAAAGCCGGAGGCTCTGTCGTACCGTTCTCGGCCATACTTCTAAACCGCTCAAACCATACTGAATTCGATGGTAGGAAGATTGTATCGCTCATTCAGTATCCAATGGCCATATGGGCACCTGACGCGTGTCCGCTCTGCGCACAGGGATCAGAGGTGCTTTTACCAAAGCAGAAAGAGAACTGGGAGCGACTTAATGCGTCTTACTAAGTATGAGTGAAACCAAACGCACTCCTGCTGAGCGCTTAATCGTAAGCGCAGACTTTAAAGCAACTAGAGGCCAAGGAAAAGAATGGGTCAGGGAACAAGTACTCAATCTCGCCGATAGCCTCTCGGGGACGGGCGTGTACTTCAAAGTGAACTCTGCACTGCGTGCGTGCGGGTACGGGCTTATCCAAGAGATTAAAGACCGAGGCTTACTCGTTTTTGCCGACCTCAAGCTCTATGACATCGCTGAGACGCTCGCAACAGACGGCACGCTCCTTAAAGAAATGAAACCCGAGCTTCTGACGACGGTCTGTTCTGCGGGTGTTGCGTCGCTCCAAGCACTTAACGCAGAGCTCCCGGATACTGAAGTGCTTGGCGTTACTATCCTAACAACGCTCTCGGAGACCGATACGATGTCTCTGTACGGCTGCGGCATGGAAGAAGCCGTACTGCGCTCCGCACAGATTGCTGCTGATGCGGGAATCGGAGGACTTATCTGCTCTCCTAAGGAAGTCAGGCTCCTGCGGGAGCGGTTTGGCACATCGCTCACTATCACTACGCCAGGCATCCGTCCGGTATGGAGCATGGTTGCGAACGACGACCAGAACCCTGATCGCGTGATGACACCAGCGCAAGCTATTAAGGAGGGTGCGGACCGGATCGTTATCGGCCGACCGATTCTCAAGGACCCGGATCCCCGGGCCGCAGTGCTTCGGACTCTCGAAGAGATTGAGGCTGTGGTCTAAGCTCTTTCGGCCTTCATGAAGTCTCCAGGCACCTTTTTGGTATACTAACGGGTATGAAAATCTTCGTCGCGCACTCAAGCGGTTTCGACTTTACCACTAAGCTGTACGGTCCTCTTAGGAGTTCGGCACTGAACACGGCGCACGAGATACACCTTCCTCAAGAAGGGAAAGTAGAGGAGATCACGAGGGACATCATTGCTGCCGCGGACGTGCTTCTTGTTGAAGTATCGATGCCGTCGCTCGGCGCCGGTATCGAAATGGGATGGGCAGACGCATTCGACATCCCTATCATCGCGCTCTATGAGAAGGGAACCGCGGTCTCGTTCTCTATCGATAACGTCATTACGGACCGTATCGAATACAAGGACGAAGCTGACATGATTAAACAAATTGAAGAAGCACTAAGTACTCTTGCAAGCGTATGAAGACAAAAATCCTACTCATCTGTGTCGCTGCTATCGCAGTACTTGTAGCGCTGTTCTTTGCGTTCAACAGTTATATCTACAATGAGAAGCAGGGCGAGCCCGTTGATCCTGCAACCATCCTCTCCTTCGAGGCGTGCGAGCAGGCAGGCTACCTCGTAATGGAAATCTATCCGCGCCAGTGCCGGACGCCGGACGGCCGCACCTATGCGGAAGAGATCGAAGAGCAGATAACCTATACAAATGCGACCGCCGACCTTATCACAGTCGACCTTCCATTCCCGGGAGCCGTAACCGGCAAGGAGTTCAGTGTCATTGGGAAAGCGCGGGGTACGTGGTACTTCGAGGCCTCGTTTCCGATAGAAGTTCTTGATGAGAGAGGAGACCGGCTTGCGACAGGGTATGCACAAGCGCAGGGCGAATGGATGACCGAAGACTTCGTCTCATTCAAGGGGGATATCAAGATTCCTGAATCCTACACAGGACCTGCGACCCTTGTGCTCATGAATGACAACCCGTCCGGTCTTCCCGAGCGCAACCGTTCAATCTCGTTCCCGATAACGATTGAGTACTAGCTCACTCGTCCTTCAGGTACGTTAGTGTATACAGCGCTCTCCATGCCTACACTCGATTCCTCTCTCGTTAACCTCATCTTCCCGGTCTTGCTGGGGCTCCTCTTCCTATTCATCGTGAGGGAGATAATTGCGTGGTATTTCAAGATTAATAAAGTCGTCAGACTGCTTGAGCGTATTGAGGAAAATACGAGACCTGGAGGAGTGCTTAAAACGAAAGAGACAACCAAGAAGAAACCAGCGGCGAGTCTCTTTGTGAGCTATCAGGATCAGGGCGTAAAGAAAGGGTTCTTCGGGTAATAAAAGGAAAAGGCGCCCAGAAGGCGCCTTTTCCTCGTACCCAAGTATTAGATCTTGGAAACCTTGACCGCGTTAGGGCCGCGTGGGCTCTCGCCGATCTCGAACTCAACCTTGTCACCCTGACGAAGATCGTCAAACGCAACGTTAACGAGCTCGTTGGAGTGGAAGAAGAGATCCTTGTCCATTCCTTCAACCTTGATAAAGCCGAATCCCTTATCAGTAATTCCGGCGATTGTTCCTTGCTGCATACGAATTTGTGAAACTAACGATTATAAGCATCAACTGCACCACGACCAGAGGAGAGCGGGAGCACTGCTTCTTCTACGCAACGCTGCTATTGATACAGTAAATATAGTATATCTCAGTTATTTTGTCAATCACCCGCACCGCACGCTATATACTTGTAGTATGTTACTCCCTACGAAGAACACGCACCGCGGCCGACCTGCGTTCTTCGCTGTTATAGCGATCACAGTCCTGCTTGGTGTCACCTCCGCCGTATATGTCTATGCCCAGGTAGACGATGCGAGACGTGCGCATATCCTCGGGCGCGTCTCGACGATAGCAGAAGCAATACCACGCGCGGACCTCTTGTCCCTTTCGGGCTCTGAGAGCGATCTTGGCACCGTTCCATACGAAGAGGTCAAAGACCTTCTTATGCGCATGCGCGCAGCAAATGATGACTCGCGATTCGTCTACATAATTGGGCAGAACAGCGAGCACGAGCTCTTCTTCTATGCTGATTCCGAGAGCCCGGACTCTCCTGACAACTCCCCGCCAGGACAGGTCTACTTCGAGGCAACCCCCGCGATGTATGCCATATTCGAAGATGGACAGCAGCGTACTGAAGGACCGGACCGAGACCGGTGGGGTCTCTGGATATCAGGCTACGCTCCCATAACAGCTGAAGACGGTACCGTGCTCGCTATGCTCGGCATGGACCTGCCAGCAACTCAATATCTTACCGATGTGCTCGCGTACTCCTTCCTTCCGCTCTTGGTGGGACTTGTCCTTATGATCGTCCTCATCGCAACTGAGCGCGCGCGTATGCGTGAACTCTCGTACATAGAGCAGAAGGTTGAGTTCCTATCGATCGCATCGCACGAGATACGAACCCCGCTCACCGGCATCCGGTGGGCAATTGAAGGCATTCTGAAGCGTGAGAAAGAATCCATGCAGCCGCGCACCAAGCTTACGCTCGAGCTCGTCCACGAGAGTTGCCTCGGCCTTATTGCGCGCGTGAACAATCTCCTCGACCTTACTGCTCTTGAATCGCGCACAGCGCTTCATCTGAAGAAGGAGCGTATTGAAGCGTACCCGTTCATTAAGGACATAACCGATAGTCTCGCGCTCTCCGCACAGCAGCGGGGCGTGACTATTGAGATTGAGCCATCAGTGGAATCTTCGGGATTGCTCCACATAGATCGGCAGATGATGCACCACGCGTTCTTTAATCTCCTCACAAACGCCATCAAGTACACGCATGAAGGAACGAAGATAACCATCTCAGCAAAGAAAGAGGGTAGTGAGCACCTTTTTAGTGTCAAAGACGAAGGGGACGGTATCTCAAAGGAGAATCAGGAACGCATCTTTGCAGGATATACACGGACTAAGGACGCGGTACGTTCAGGGCAGTACGGGACCGGTCTTGGACTGTATCTCGCGCGCAAGGCGGCAGAGATGCACGGGGGAACAATTCACGTCTCTTCGGAGCCTGGCGCCGGTGCGACGTTCACGCTCTCGATTGTATCCGAGGACGCTACTTCTTGATCTTCTCTTCGACGAGCTTCACGACACTGTCGATCTGGCGGTCCGACTTGAGGAGGTAGGCGATAGCACCACTGCCCATAGCGCGTGCGACGTAATCCATGTCGTTCGCATTGCTCAGCACGATGAAGGGAACGGTGTTCTCGGGTGCCTTCTCTCGTATTTCCTCGAGCATCTCCACGCCGTCCTTGCGCGGCATCATGATGTCCATAACGACTGCATCTGGCTTTCCTGAAAGGAAGCGCTCCACACCCTGCTCGCCATCGGTTGCGGTTATGACGGTATATCCTGCGTCCTCGAACTGGTGTGTCAGGGTAACGAGCAGCAGGTTGTCATCCTCGACAATCAATACGGTCTTTTCAGGT